>NZ_MUNH01000693.1:0-5185 GCF_002154615.1 Streptomyces recifensis | reverse complement strand
CCGCCGCCTCCAGCAGGCGCGAGCCGGGCAGGCCCAGCACCGGCAGCGGGGCGCCGGCCAGGAGCACCCCGTCGACCACCGCGCGGGCCTGCTCCTCGTCCCGTACGACGCGGTTGTAGAGCGCGCCGTGCGGCTTGACGTAGGCCACCCGGGCGCCGGCGGCCCGCGCGAACACCTCCAACGCTCCGATCTGGTAGGCGACTTCGGCCGCCAGCTCGGCGGACGGCACGTCCATCGCGCGCCGGCCGAAGCCGGCGAGGTCGCGGTAGGAGACCTGGGCGCCGATCGTCACCCCGCGCGCGGCGGCCAGTTCGCACACCCGGCGCATGGTCGCCGCGTCCCCGGCGTGGAAGCCGCAGGCCACATTGGCGCTGGTGACGACGGACAGCAGCCCCTCGTCGTCGGTCAGTTGCCAGCGGCCGAAGCCCTCGCCCAGGTCGGCGTTGAGATCGACCGGTCCGGTCACGGTCATCGGGTACGGACCTCCTCGGGTACGCGGATCAGCCGACGCCGACCACGCGGTACTGCTCGTCGCGCGCGTCGGTCAGGAACATCTGCCCCGGCGCGTGCGTGAGGGCGAACGGCGGCCGGGACGCCATCACCGCCGCCTGCGGGGTCACTCCGCACGCCCAGAACACCGGGATGTCGTCGGGCGCCATGTCCACCGGGTCGCCGAAGTCGGGCCGGGCCAGGTCCGCTATGCCGAGGGCGGCCGGGTCGCCGCAGTGCACCGGGCCGCCGTGCACGGCCGGGAGCAGCCCGCTCTCCCGGATCGCGGCCCGCAGATGCTCCGGCGGCACCGGACGCATCGACACCACCATCGGCCCGCGCAGCCGCCCCGCGGGACGGCACTGGCGGTCCGTCACGTACATCGGCACGTTGCGGCCCTGCTCGACGTGGCGGATCGGCACGCCCGCCCCGGCCAGCGCCCACTCGAAGGTGAAGCTGCACCCCAGCAGGAACGCGACGAGGTCGTCCCGCCAGTACTCGCGCGCGTCGGACGGCTCGGCCACCAGCTCGCCGTCCCGCCACACGCGGTAGCGCGGGAGATCGGTGCGCAGGTCGGCGCCGGGCGCGAGGACGGTGGTGACCGCGCCCGCGTCCGTCACGTCCAGCACCGGGCAGGGGCGGGGGTTGCGCTGGCAGAACAGCAGCATGTCGTAGGCCCAGTCGGCGGGCACCGCGATCAGGTTGGCCTGCGTGTGACCCGCGGCGACACCCGCGGTGGGGCCGGTCAGGCCCGCCCGGAAGCGGGCCCGCGCGGTGCGGGGGCTCCAGTCGCGGGCGCCGGTTTCGGCCAGGGCCACCGGACGGTCGCCGGTCAGGTCGGGGCTGGTCATGCCAGCTCCCGTCCGCGCGTCTCCGGCAGCCCGAACAGCGCCAGCGCCGCCAGCCCGTAGCCCGCCGCGCCGAACGCCAGGGCGCCGCCGACGCCCCAGCTGTCGGCCAGGAAGCCCACCAGCGTGGGGAAGACCGCGCCCACCGCGCGCCCGGTGTTGTAGGTGAAGCCCTGTCCGGTACCGCGCACGGGCGTCGGGTACAGCTCGCTCAGATAGGAGCCGAAGCCGCTGAAGATGGCCGACATGCAGAAGCCGAGCGGAAAGCCCAGGACCAGGAGCAGGGTGCCCGCGCCGGGCGGGATGTTCGCGTAGGCCAGCACACAGACCGCCGACAGCAGGGCGAACAGCCAGATGGTGCGGCGCCGGCCCAGCCGGTCGGTGAGGTGGCCGCCGGTCAGATAGCCGAGGAAGGCCCCGGAGATCAGCAGCGCGAGATAGCCGCCGGTGCCGACGACGGAGAGGCCGCGCTCGGTCTTCAGGTACGTCGGCACCCAGGTGGCCAGCGTGTAGTAGCCGCCCTGCACGCCGGTGGAGAGCAGGCTGGCGAAGAAGGTGACGCGCAGCAGGCCGGGCTCCTTCGCCGTGCCCGGCCGGAAGATGGCCGTGAACGAGCCGCGCTCCGGGCTGTGTTCCCGGGCCGCCGCGGCCTGCGGCGCGTCGTGCACCCGGCGGCGCAGCCACACCACCAGCAGGGCGGGGAGCGCGCCGGTCCAGAACAGCACCCGCCAGGCCAGGTCCTCGCCGACGAAGGAGAACACCAGCGTGTAGACGATCGCGGCCAGACCCCAGCCGACCGCCCAGGAACTCTGCACCACGCCGAGGGTGCGCCCCCGGTGCCGTGCGCTCGCGTACTCGGCGACCAGGATGGCCCCGACCGCCCACTCACCGCCGAACCCGAGGCCCTGGAGGGCGCGGAAGAGGAGCAGCGTCTCGTAGGTGGGGGCGAAGCCGCAGGCGACCGTGAACACCGCGTAGGTGACGACGGTGATCATCAGGGCCCGCACGCGGCCCATCCGGTCCGCGACCATGCCCGCCAGGGCCCCGCCGACGGCGGACACCACCAGGGTGACCGTGGTGAACAGCCCGGTCTGGCCGCTGTCGAGGTTGAAGTACGCGGCCAGCGCGACCATGGTCAGCGGCAGCGTGAAGTAGTCGTAGGAGTCGAGGGCATAGCCCCCGAAAGCTCCGGCGAAGGCGCGGCGGCCGCGCGGGCCGAGGGCGCGGAACCAGCCCAGCGGCCCTTCCTCGTGGGCGGCTCGGTCCGGGACGGCGGTCAGTTGGGGCGGTGGGGTCGTGCTCATGGGCGGCACCTCGCAGAAGCGTGAGGGGGTGCGGGTCGGTGAGCAGTGCGGGTCGTGCGGCGCGGGGTCGTGCGTGCCGGCCTCGTGGGGGAGGGCCGTGCGGAGCACCGTAGAGGATCGTTCAACGATCCTTCAATGGGTACGTTGTCTCGTCCCCCGCTCTGCGGTTGAATTCCGGGCATGGCAGAGCAGTTGGGTCAACTGGCCGACGACCGCGCCCTCCTGGGCCGTACCAGCACCGCCGAACGCGTCTCCGACATCCTGCGGAGCCGGATCGCGGAGGGCTACTTCCCGCCGGGCACCCGGCTGTCGGAGGACAGCATCGGTGGCGCCCTCGGGGTGTCCCGCAACACCCTGCGCGAGGCGTTCCGGCTGCTCACCCATGAACGGCTGCTGGTGCACGAACTCAACCGGGGCGTCTTCGTCCGGGTGCTGAGCGTCGCTGACGTGGAGGACATCTACCGCACCCGCGCCCTGGTCGAGTGCGCCGTGGTACGCGGCCTCGGCGAACCCCCGTACGCACTCGACCGGCTCGCCGGGGCGGTCGCCGAGGGGGAGTCGGCGGCGCGGGAAAGTGACTGGAAATCGCTGGGGACGGCCAACTTCCACTTCCACCGCGAACTGGTCGCCCTGGCCCGCAGCGAGCGCACCGACGAGCTGATGCGCAGCGTCTTCGCCGAACTCCGGCTCGCCTTCCACCACGTGGACCACCCGCGCCGCCTCCACGAGCCCTACCTCGCCCGCAACCGCCAGATCCTCGACGCCCTCCGCGCCGGCGACCGGGCCGGCGCGGAGGAACTGCTGTCGACCTATCTCGCGGACTCCCTCGAACGAGTGCTGGAGGTCTACCGCCGCCGGGTCGACGAGCAGTGAGACGCCTTTCGGGCAGCGGGCTCTCGCGCCGTTGTGACGGCCGTCGCTTCCACACCGTTTGGGTGGTTGTCGGACCGAGGACCTAATCTGTGCACCGTGACTTCGCCTGCACCGACGGACAGCGTTCCGCCCCAGCTCAGCGCGGCGCCGCGCCCCGCGCCGGGCCCGGCCGCCGACGAGGGACTGGCGCGGCGGCTGCGCGCGCTCGCCTGCACGGCCCCGCTGCACGACCTGGACGCCCGCAAGGCCAACCTGGCCGGTGAGTACTCGACGTACGGCATGGCCGAGGTGGCGCTCGCCGCCATCGACCTCGTCACGCTCAACATGGACTTCGACACCGGCGCCGACCACGAGCAGATCGTCGCCCGGCTCGTCCCGCGCATCGCCGCCCAGGCCCCGCACCGCACCACCGCCGAGCACGAGCGGGTGGCCCGCTGGGTGCTGGAGAACCTGATCAACGTCGGCAGCGCCGACCGCGGCTTCCGCGCGGTGTACGGCACCTTCGCCTCCGACGGCAGCTATGTCCGCCGCGACTACGACTTCAAGCTCGTCGAAGAGGTCCCGGGACCCGGCGGCACGGTGTACCTGCGGACCACCGACGAAGCCGTCAACGTCCTCGTCGGCGCCCTCGACACCGATGTCACCAGCGCCCAGATCGCCGCCGAGGTCAAGCTGGAGGTGCTGATCAACCGGGGTCGGCTGGCCGACGCCCAGCTCGCCGCCGAACAGGCCCGGTACCGCACCGTGCAGTACTCCGAGACCCTGCGCCGCGCCCTGGACGCCACCCGGCGCAACGTCCGCGCGGTCGACTGGCTCAACTCCGTGCCCGACATGATCGCCGAGGCGCTGGACCACGTGGCCGACCGCTACCGCCACGAGAACGCGATCCTCACGAACATCCGCAAGGCCCGCGACGAGACGGAGGAGCCGGAGCACAAGCGGCGCGCGGCCGAGCTGGTCGACATCGTCAAGGACTGCATCCGGCGCCACACCCAGCTCCAGTCCCGGCTGCTGGAGGCGGGACCGCTGTTCCGTGCGGAGCAGGACCGGCAGGCGTTCGCCACGCCCACGGGGACCTCCGGCATGGACCTGTACGGGCATCTGGTCGCCCCTGTCCTGCCGTTGCCGCTTCAGCAGGCGATCCGGGTCACCGACGCGTTCTTCGGCAGCGGGGTGGGATTGCGTACGCCGGTGTCGGTGCGGGTGGGGGATCTGGTCGACATCCTGCTGACGCCGCCGGTCGAGCGGGAGCATCTGGGGGCGGAGATGCCGGAGCCGGACCTGATCGCGACGCCGGACGACAGCCGGTTCTCGCAGGAACAGGTCGCTGCGGCCCGCGCTCTGCTGGATCTGCCGGCGGACGCTCCCCGGAGGCTCTCGGGGCTGCTTGCGGAGGCTCGGGCCGCCGAGGGGTTCGAGCTGGCGTATCTGGTGGCGCTGATGGCCATTCACGCGGCGAGTCCCGCTGTCGGTACCGCCTACCGGCAGGGGGAGGCGAAGCTGTTGTTCGCCGTGGACGACGGTACCGAGCTGGATGATCCCGACTTCGGCGGGGCGGATCTGATCGTGGGGACCGCCTTGCTGGATGCGGTGGGGATGGCCAGCGACCGGGCGGTGGCCGGGTGAGTGGCCGCCCCGCCGTCGCGGCTTGTCGCGCCCGCGCGGCGGCGC
>NZ_MUNH01000692.1:0-582 GCF_002154615.1 Streptomyces recifensis | reverse complement strand
CCACCTCCCAGCCCCGCTCCTGGGCCTCGGCGATCAGCGTGCCGACGCCGGAGGCGACCCCGGCCGCGCAGACGACGACGTAGAGAAAGGGTTTCCCGGCGAGTTCGGTCACCGGGAAACCCTATAAGTCGGGCTGAGTGGCGGTCAGCTCTCGGTCACGGTGATCGCCCCGACCGGGCAGGCGCGGGCGGCCTCCCGGAGCATGGGGCTGCCCGCCCCGTCGTCGGCGCCGGGCAGCAGCGCGCTGTATCCGTCGTCGTCCTGGGTGAAGACGCTCGGGGCGGCCAGTGTGCACTGGCCCGCGCCGATGCAGAGGTCCTTGTCGATCTCGATGTCGGTGTGCATGGGAGAAGCCTCTTACCAGGTCACGGGGAGTTCCAGCATCCCCTGGATCGTGTCGCCGGGCTTGAAGGGGATCTCCTCCGCCGGGACCGCGAGGCGCAGGCCGGGCAGCCGGGCGAAGAGGCTCCCGAGGGCGATCTCCAGTTCCGCGCGCGCCAGGTTCTGGCCGAGGCACTGATGGATGCCGAAGCCGAAGGCGACGTGATGGCGGGCGGAGCGGCCGAAGTCGAGGGCGTCGGG
>NZ_MUNH01000691.1:0-668 GCF_002154615.1 Streptomyces recifensis | reverse complement strand
ACCTCGCCGGGGTCCGCGCCGACTTCCTGGCCTCGCTGAACGCCGTCCTCGACAGCGGACCCGGCCGCGACGCCCTCACCCACGGCCTCGGCCCCGGCCAACTGCCCCAGGCCGTCGCCACCGCCGCCGTCGCCCACCTCCTCGGCGGCGCCCTGCGCCGGGGCACCCCCGTGATGTGGACGGTCGACCAGCGCGACGAGGCCGTACGCCTCGTCACCGGCGAACTCGGGGGCCAGGCACGGGGGATCGGCCTCGGCGTACTGGTGCTGCACGGCTGGGCCGCCCACCGCTTCGGCGTGATGCGGGCCGTGGAGAAGCGGCGCGCCTGGCTGATGACCCGCATCCACCCCCAGGCCGGCGACATCCTCAAGTACCTCGCCCGCGGCGACGCCCTGCGCACCCTCATCAGGGACCGCGTCACCGCCGTCGCCCGCGAGCACGGCCCGGTCACCCTCCTCGCGCACAGCCTCGGCGGCATCGCCGCCGTCGACCTGCTCGCCCAGGAGGAGCTGCCCGGCGTACGCCACCTGGTCACCGTCGGCTCCCAGGCCGCCCACCTGCACGAGATCGGCGCCCTGCCCGGCCTCGCCCCCGGCAAGCCGCTGCCCGAACACTTCCCCGCCTGGACCAACGTCTACGACGCCCGCGACCTGCTCGGCTTCCCCGCC
>NZ_MUNH01000690.1:0-1258 GCF_002154615.1 Streptomyces recifensis | reverse complement strand
CGCCGAGGGCGGGCGGGGCGTAGAGGAGGAGGCTGAGGGCGGGCACGGCGAGCAGCCAGGCGACCTTGGGGGCGGTGGAGTGGTCGTGGCCGTGTGCGGAGGCTTCGTGGTGGTCGTGGGAGTCGTGGGGCTCCCGGTTTCCGCGCAGGTCGAGGCAGGCGTTCACCGCGCCGAGGAGCAGCAGGACGACGCCGGACGCGATCAGGACGGGGCGCAGGCCCTCCTTGACGTAGCGCAGGTAGAGGTCGGTGAAGAGGGCCGTGTGCAGCAGGCCGGCGCCGACGAGGGCGAGCAGGGCGGTCTGGGCGAGGCGTCTCACAGCAGCGCGCCTCCGGTCAGGGCGCTGGCGGCGACGGCGACGACCGTGGTCGCGGCGGAGAACCGTACGGCGAAGGCGCGGCCGAAGGTGCCCGCCTGAAGGGCGATCAGCTTCAGGTCCACCATGGGGCCGACCACCATGAAGGCGAGCCGGGCTGTGGGGGAGAAGCCTGTGAGTGACGCCGCCACGAAGGCGTCCGCCTCCGAACAGACGGCGAGCAGGACGGCGAGCCCGGCGAGGAACAGTACGGAGAGCCAGGGCGAGCCGGAGAAGGCGTCGAGCACGGTGCGCGGTACGGCGACGTTGAAGGTGGCCGCGGCCATCGCGCCGAGCACCAGGAAGCCGCCGGCGTGCAGGAAGTCGTGCTGGAAGCCCTGGCGGAACTCGGCCCAGCGGCTGTGCCCGTGCTGGTGGCCGGTGTGCCGTACGGCCGGGCGCAGCCACTTCTCCTTGCCGAAGCAGAGCCACAGCCAGCCCATCACGGCGGCGGTGGCCAGCGAGGCGACCAGCCGGGCGGCGACCATCGCGGGGTTGCCCGGGAAGGCGACCGCCGTGGCGGTGAGCACGATCGGGTTGATCGCAGGCGCGGACAGCAGGAAGGCGAAGGCGGCGGCCGGGGTGACACCACGCCGGATCAGGCTGTCGGCGACCGGTACGGAGGCGCACTCGCACCCCGGCAGCACCGCGCCCGCGACCCCCGCGACCGGTACGGCGAGCGCGGCCCGCCTGGGCAGCACGCGGGTGAACAGGTCGGCCGGGACGAACGCGTTGATCGCGCCGGACAGCACGGTGCCGAGGATCAGGAACGGCAGCGCCTGCACGGTGATCGCCAGGCAGACCGTGCGCCACGCCTGGACGGCGGGCCGCTCGAGCACTCCGGCGCGGGCGAGCAGCAGCACCGTGATCCCGACGGCCGCGGCGGCGGTGAGGGCGAGGAGG
>NZ_MUNH01000689.1:0-2153 GCF_002154615.1 Streptomyces recifensis | reverse complement strand
CCGCCCGGCGCGGGCCCGCCCCGGCCGACCGCCACCGACACCACCCGGTCGAAGAGCGCCGCCGGAGCCGACCGGGGCCGCCCCACCACCGGCCGCCGCGCGGTACGGGCGTTCGGCGGCACGACGAGCACGACCTGCTCGTCGTAGACTCCGCGCAACTCGGCGGAAAGCCGGTGCGCGAGACCGTCGTCCCCGCACACCACCATCGGCGCCGACGCGCCACCTGAACCGCCCTGGTACGGAACGCTGTTCGCCACGAGGGAAAAGACTGCCCCAAGAAGGCGCCCGGTTCCAGCGATCACCTGAACGGCCCCACCCGCGGCCGCGTACCGCACAGCAGCCGCACCCAGCCGGAGGTACCCCACCCGTGGCCATCACCGAAGACGCCCCGCCGGGTACCGAGCCACCCGGTGAACGGTCCCCTGGTACCGGTACCCGGCTCAGCTCCCCCCTCGTCCTCACCCTGGTGCTGCTGCTCGCCGTCCTCGCCCAGGCGCCGATCCGGGGCGCGCTCGGCACCCCCGTGATGCAGAGCTGGACCACGGTGTTCGTCGCCGTCACCGTGCAGGCGCTGCCCTTCCTGGTCCTCGGCGTGCTGCTCTCGGCCGCCATCGCCGTCTTCGTTCCGCCCGCCTTCTTCGCCCGGGCGCTGCCCGGCCGGCCCGCGCTCGCGGTACCGGTGGCGGGGCTGGCGGGCGCGGTGCTGCCGGGGTGCGAGTGCGCGTCGGTGCCGGTGGCGGGCGCGTTGGTACGGCGGGGCGTGACCCCGGCGGCCGCGCTGGCGTTCCTGCTGTCCGCGCCCGCCATCAACCCGATCGTGCTCACCGCCACGGCCGTCGCCTTCCCGAACAACCCCGAGATGGTCCTCGCCCGGTTCGCCGCGAGCCTGCTGGTCGCCTGCGCGATGGGGTGGCTGTGGCAGCGGCTCGGCCGCGCCGACTGGCTGCGCCCGCCCGCGCACGGCGCGCACGAGGGCGAGACGAAGGCGGAGACCTTCTGGAACTCCGTACGCCACGACACCATGCACGCGGGCGGCTTCCTGGTGGTCGGCGCGATGGCCGCGGCCACCCTGAAGGCGGTCGCCCCGGCGGAGTGGCTGCGCACGGCCGCGGGCAACCCGTTCCTCGCCGTGCTCGCCCTCGCCGTGCTGGCCGTGGTGCTCTCCATCTGCTCGGAGGCGGACGCGTTCGTCGCCGCCTCGCTGACCGACTTCTCCCCGACGGCCAAGCTGGTGTTCCTGGTGGTGGGACCGATGATCGACCTCAAGCTGTTCGCCATGCAGGCCGGCACCTTCGGCCGCGGCTTCGCGCTGCGCTTCGCCCCGGCCACGTTCGCGCTGGCCATCACGGGCGCGCTGGTCACCGGGGCGGTGCTGCTGTGAACCGCCAGGCGCAGGCCGCCGTCATGTTCCTCCTCGGCGGGGCGCTGCTGCACGCGGGGACGACGGATCTGTATCTCCGCTACGTCAAGTCGGGCCTGCGGCCACTGGTGCTGGCGGCCGGAGTGGTCCTGATCGCGGCCGCGCTGGCGACGGTCTGGTACGAGCGGAAGCGGGCCGGAAGTCATGGGGGTCATCCCGAGCCCGGCGTGGCCTGGCTCCTGGTGCTGCCCGTCCTCGCCCTCATCCTCATCGCCCCGCCCGCCCTCGGCTCCTACAGCGCCATCCGTACCGGCACGGCACTCCAACCCCCCTACGGGCTCGATCCGTTGCCCTCCTCGGACCCCGTCCGGCTGAGCGTCGTCGACTACGCCTCCCGCGCCGCCTACACCCACTCCCTGCGCGGCCGCACCGTCCGCGTCACCGGATTCCTCGCCCTGGACGCCCACGGCTCCCCCTACCTCGTCCGCATGGCCCTCAACTGCTGCGCCGCCGACGCCCAGCCGGTCAAGATCGGCCTCACCGGCCAACTCCCCCCGGTGCTGCGGCCGGACGCGTGGATGGAGGTGACGGGGGCGTACGCCTCGCGCGTGACGCGGGACCCGGTGAACAACGGGGTGATCCCGTATCTCCGGGTGACGTCCGCCCGGCCGGTGGCTGCACCGGCCGACCCTTACGACGAGACGTGGAACAAGTGAGGGGTGCCGGGCCCGGTTCGGCCGGGGTGTGACCGGCCCGGCTCTGGCGGGTGGGTTTTCCCCCGGTACGTCATGGG
>NZ_MUNH01000688.1:0-1421 GCF_002154615.1 Streptomyces recifensis | reverse complement strand
CCAGGCCCGTGGGGCGCCGTACCGTCCTGCTGGCCGCCCCCGTCGCCATCAGCCTCCTGATGGTGTCGCTGCCGGTCCGCAACACCCTCTGGCTCGGGCAGACCAGCGTCATCCCGGTACTGCTCGTCCTGCTGGGCTGCCTCACCGCGCGCGGCGAACGCACGGCAGGCGGGCTCATCGGCCTCGCCGCCGCCCTCCAGCCGACGGTCCTGCTCTTCGCCCCGCTGCTCTGGTTCACCGGCCGCCGCCGGGCCGCGCTCGGCGCCGCCGCCACCTTCGCCGGGGGCACCCTGCTCGCCTGGGCCGCGATGCCGGGCGACTCCCTCACCTACTGGGTGCACCACACGGGGGGCGTCGGCCTCGGCGGCAGCGCCGACGCGCTCGCCAACCAGTCGCTGCACGGCGCCCTGCTCCGGTCCGGGCTCAGCGGCCCGCCGGAGATCGCGCTCTTCCTGCTGCTCGGCGCGGTCGTCGCCGTCCTCGCGCTGCGCCGGGCCGTGGGCTACGCCCGTGACGGGCAGCTCCTGCTCGCCGTGGCCGTCACCGGGTGCGCGGCCGTCGCCGTCTCCCCGACGACCTGGCAGCACCAGCTCCTGTGGGTGCTGCTCGCGGTCGTCGGCCGGGTCGGCAGGCGGGCCGCGGACCGTACGGTCTGGCCGGTCGCGGTGGTCCTGGTGACCACGCTCCCGGCGACGATGATGCTGCCGAACACGCCGGTGATGTACCCGCTGCGGGACAACGTCGTCCTCCTCGCCGCGCTGGCCGCCGCGACCGCCGTCCCCTTCCTGCCGCGCAGCTCCCCGCACTACGACGCCCCGGCGCCCACCCTGTACGCCCGTCAGGTCGCGGCCCGGTTCGGACGCGTACCGCTGCTGCCGTCCCTGCGGCGCTCGCTCACCCGGCCCAATCTGCTGCTGGAGCTGCTGCTCATCCGCGTGACCTACGCGGCCTACGGGCAGGTGCGGCTCGCGGCGACCGGGGGCAGCAACGAACTCGGGCGCGAGAGAGCCGAGCACCACGGGCGGCTGGTGCTCGACGCCGAGCGGTTCCTGGGCATCGACATCGAGCACGCCGTCAACCACGCGGTCGTCCGGGTCGGCTGGCTGCGCGGGTTCCTCGACTTCTACTACGAGTCCTTCCACTTCGTCGTCCCGCTGACCGTGCTCGCGGTCCTCTACTGGCGCCGCCCGGTCGACTACCGCTGGGCCCGGACCTCCCTCGGCTTCGCCACGCTGCTCGCGCTGACCGGCTTCTGGCTGTTCCCGCTGGCTCCGCCGCGTCTGATGCCGGGGCTCGGCTTCGTCGACACCGTGCACGGGGCGCAGGACCTCGCCAACCCGGACTACGGCGCGATGACCGCGATCACCAACCAGTACGCGGCGATGCCCTCGCTGCACTTCGGGTGGTCGCTGTGGTGCGGG
>NZ_MUNH01000068.1:0-8300 GCF_002154615.1 Streptomyces recifensis | reverse complement strand
GCGGGCGGAGTCGGCGGGGGCCGCAGAGTCGGTCATGGTCATGACCGGAATTCTTCCCGACCCGCGCCGAGGGGGAACGCCTTTCAGACGAGGTGCCCCGCGTGACTGAGGAAGGAGGTCCAGGAGTCGGCGGAGACGGTGAGTTGGTCGCCGTCGGTGCTCTTCGAGTCCCGGATGTGGATGTGGTCGGGGGTCAGGGCGACTTCGACGCAGTCCGGCCCGTCGTTGCTGCTGTAGCTGCTCTTGAACCACGTCAGCTCGGGGGTCATGTTTGGTCTCCCAGTAGTTTTTCGATGCGGGCTCGCGATTCCATGGGCGGGAGGGCCTGCGCCCGGATCATGCCATAGCGCATTTCCAGGATCTGCACTTCCCTCGGGTCGGTGATCAGGCGACTGTGGAACTGGACCTCCAGGTGGCCGAGCGTCTTGCCGTCCCGGAGCTTCAACAGGCGGAAGTGCCCTGCCATGCCCGCGTGTTCCTGCTTGTCGGTCGGCATCATCTGGATCGTGACATGCCGCATCTCGCTGATCTCCAGCAGGTGTTCCAACTGCCGTCGAAGCACCGCCCTCCCGCCGATCGGCCGCTCCAGCGCCGCTTGCTCCTGCACGAAGGTGATCTCCGGACGGGGCACCCGCTCGAAGACCGACTTCCTCGCCATCCGGGCCGCGACGAGGCGTTCGATCTCCTCCTCCGTGTAGGTGGGCCGACGCATCGCATACAGAGCGTGCGCGTACTCGGGCGTCTGCAGAAGGCCGTGGATGTGCAGGGCGGTGTAGGCGCCCAACTCCACGGACTCCTCCTCCAGCTTCTGCAAATCCCGGACCTTCTTCGGGTACCGAGCTCGCTCCACGTCCGCCTGCATCGCGGACACCTTGCCGCCCGCACCCACGACCTCGTCCGTGCGGTCCAGGAAGTCGGGCTTGGGGACGCGGCGGCCCCGTTCCACGGAGGACACCATTTCCTCGCCGTACCCGATGGCGGAGCCCAACTCCACCTGGGTCATACCCGCCGCTTCCCGCCACGCCTTGATCTGCCGGCCCACCGCCCTGAGTACGGCCTCGGCCTCCTCGTCCTCCACCGGCGCCCCTCTCGCTCGTACCAGCCGTACCGCTGCGTCGCCCACCCGTACAGTCACCCTGCGTACCGTGGTCGTCACTGGTCAGCGTAGGGACAGGTGGCCACTCTGGGTGACATGAATGAGAAATCACGGCTGCGTATCCAGTTGTCCACGACGCGGAGAGGCGCCCGGCTCGCCCGGCTTCTCACGGAGCGGCAACTGGACGAGTGGGGCATGCCGTTCGAGGCGGCGACGCAGGTCGTGGCCGAGCTGGCCGCCAACGCGGTGCTGCACGGCCGGGTCGGGGGGCGGGACTTCCGGCTGGAGCTGCTGCGGAGGGACGACGGCACGCTCCGTGTCGAGGTGACCGACGCGCGGGGTGAGCGGAGCTTGAGGCTGCCGGAGGAGTCGGCGGAACTGGCCGACGGCGGACGGGGGTTGCGCATCGTCGCCGCGTACGCGCACCAGTGGGGGGTGGTCGAGGCGCCCGCCGGGGCCAAGACCGTGTGGGCGGAGCTGAAGCGTCCTTTCCTGGCCGGTATGGGTTCGGCGGAGACCGATCGGGGCGCCGATCGGACCGTTCCGGGTCCATTACAGTGCTGACCGGCGTGCGGGCGGACGGTGGCGCGAGGAGGTCTGGGTGGGTGCGACGAGCGGCGCCGTCTGGGGCCGTGCGGAACAGCAGGACTTCCGGGGCCGCGTACGGGGCACTCTGCTGGGTGCCGCGATCGGCGACGCCCTGGGCGCACCGGTCGACTCGCTGGACTGGGACGCGATCCGTACCGCGCACGGCCCCGAGGGGCTGACCGACCTCGCGCCCGGCCAGGGCAGACGCGGCACCGTCTCGCACCACACCCAGCTCACCCTCTTCACCGTGGACGGCCTGATCCGTGCCCAGGTCCGCCGCGACACCGGCGCCTGGCACCCGCCGACCGACCTGCACCGGGCGTACCTGCGCTGGGCGGCCACCCAGCGGGACTGGGGCCCGGACGAGCGCCGCGCGGAGGACGGCTGGCTCGCCCGCGAGGAGTGGCTGTACGCCCGCCGCGGCCCCACCCGCGCCCTGCTGCTGGGCCTCGGCAACGACGTGATGGGCACGCTGGAGCGTCCCAAGAACCCCGGTGAGGCGGGTCCGGAGGCCGTCGCCCGCTCGGCGCCCTTCGGCCTGCTGGTCGGCTGGGAGCCGCAACTCGTCGTGCAACTCGCGCTGGAGTGCGCCGCCCAGACCCACGGCCACCCGGTGGCGGTCCTCTCGGCGGGCGCGTACGCGGTGATCGTGCACGCCCTCGCGCGCGGCGAGAGCCTGGACGGCGCGGTCCAGAGCACCCTCGCCCTCCTGACCGCCCGCCCCGGCCACGAGCCCGTCACGACCGCCCTCCAACGCGCCCTCGGCGCGGTACGCCAGGGCCTCCCCAGCCCGGCGCGCGTGGCGGAACTGACGGGCGAGGGCATGGCGGACGGCCTGCTCTCCGCCGCGGTCTACTGCGCCCTGGTGGGCGAGGACGTCCGCCACGGCCTCTGCCTGGCGGTCAACCAGCCGGGCCCGTCGGCCGCCGCGGGCACCCTGACCGGCGGACTCCTGGGCGCCCTGCACGGCGAGACGGCCCTCCCCCCGGCCTGGCTCCCCGAGCTGGAGGGCCGCCCCACCATCCTCGAACTGGCCGACGACTTCGCCCTGGAGATGACCCAGGGCCCCGCGCTCCACACCCCCGCCGGCTCGGCCCCGGGCTGGCTGGCCCGCTACCCGCGCGCCTGAACACCCTCACGCGGCGCGACGTGGCCGAGTGCCCTCAGTCCTTCCTGGGTGCCCCCACCACGTCGTCCCCGGCGGGCCCCGGCGCCGGGACGGTCGCCGCGCCCCCGCCGTCCGAGTTGACCCGGTCGATCACCGCCAGGCGCTCCGGGGTGTCCTCCGGCTTGATCCAGCCGACGCAGACGTACAGGACCAGGGACACCGCCAGCGGGACCGAGACCTGGTACTGGAGCGGAACCCCGCCGGACACCTGCCAGTCGACGGGATAGTTGACCAGCCAGAAGGACAGCAGACCCGCCGCCCACGCCGTCAGCGCGGCCGTGGGGCCCGAGCGGCGGAACGGGCGGAGCAGGCCCAGCATCATCGGGATGGCCATCGGGCCCATCAGGCCCGCCACCCATTTGATGATCACCGTGATGATGTCCTTGAAGGCGGGGGAGTCGACCTGGGTCGCCACCGCCATCGACAGGCCGAGGAAGACCACCGTCGTCACCCGTGCCGCGAGCAGGCCCGCCCGCTCGCCCCACCCCCGCGCCCGCCGCGACAGCACCGGCGCCACGTCCCGCGTGAACACCGCCGCGATGGCGTTCGCGTCGGAGGAGCACATGGCCATGGTGTGCGAGAAGAAGCCGACGACGACCAGACCCAACAGCCCGTGGGGGAGGAGCTGTTCGGTCATCAGGGCGTACGCGTCCGAGCCGTCCGGCTTCTGGGCGTGGACCAGCAGCGGGGCCGTCCACATGGGGAAGAACAGCACCACCGGCCACACCAGCCACAGCAGCGCCGAGAGCCGTGCGGAGCGGGCGGCCTCGCGGGGCGTGCGCGTCGCCATGTACCGCTGGGCCTGGTTGAGCATCCCGCCGTTGTACTCGAAGAGCTTGATGAACAGGAACGCCAGCAGGAACACCGTCCCGTACGGCCCCGCCAGCGGTTCCCCGTGCCCGCGCAGCGCGGGCTCGTCGAAGGCGCCGAACACCCCGATGTCCCGGTCGCCAAGCTTCAGCACCACCGCGACGAACATCGCCACCCCGGCCAGCAGCTGGATGACGAACTGGCCCAGTTCGGTCAGCGCGTCCGCCCACAGGCCGCCGATCGTGCAGTACACGGCGGTCACCGCGCCGGTGACGAGGATGCCCTGGTTCAGCGAGGCCCCGGTGAACACCGACAGCAGGGTGGCGATCGCCGCCCACTTGGCGCCCACGTCCACGATCTTCAGCAGCATCCCGGACCAGGCCAGCGCCTGCTGGGTGGTGAGGTCGTACCGGTTCTTCAGGTACTCCAGCGGAGAGGACACCCCGAGCCGCGACCGCAGCCGGTTGATGCGCGGCGCGAACAGCCGGGAGCCGATGGCGATGCCGAGCGCGATCGGGAACGACCAGGTCACGTAGGAGGTGACCCCGTAGGTGTAGGCGATCCCCGCGTACCCGGTGAACATCACCGCGCTGTAACCCGACATGTGGTGCGAGATGCCGGACAGCCACCACGGCATCCGGCCCCCGGCGGTGAAGAAGTCCCCCACGTCGTCCACCCGCCGGTGTGACCAGAACCCGATCGCCACCATCACGCCGAAGTAGCCGATCAGCACCGCCCAGTCGAGACCGTTCATGTCTCCCCTCCCAGGGTCCGGCCGCCGGCGTCAGCCAGTCAGGCATGTGAACTCTGGGTTTGAACAGGGACGCGCGGCAAGGAACCGTCGAGTCAAGGAGAGGTAAAATCGTTCGGTTCCCTGACCCCTGTTCAGAGATGTGAACAACCAGCCGGGGGTTACCTCAGCTCGTCCGGGCAGTGCGTCCCGCGCGGAAGCTGGTACGGCGCCGCCAGGTGGTACGTCCCCGCCCTCGGTGCCAGCAGCACCGTCCACCGGTCGCCGGACGCGTCCACCGGGGTCTCCCTCAGGCACCCGTTGACGTTCACGAAGGACTTCGGGGACCCCTCCGGCCGCCGCTTGGACTCCTCGGTCTCCTGCGGCGGGGCCAGGCTCTTGCCGCGCTCGTCCACCACGCTCAGCCAGGGCGAGTACGGCACCCGGACCAGAATCCGCCCCGGCTTCCGTACGTCCAGCGTCATCTCGCCCTGCTCCGCCCGCCGCACCACCGCGTTCGGCTCGGCCATCGGCGCCGGGTCCGTCACCCGGTAGAGCTGCCAGTTGGAGTCGCTCCAGATCCGGTCCAGGTACGGCATCCCGCGCAGCACCAGTTCCCGCTCGCGCAGGCCCCCGTCCCCGTCCGGGTCGTCCACCCTCGGCAGCACCACGTACCGCACGGCCCACCGCTGGAGCCACTCGTGGTAGTTCGCCGAGTTGAGGGTGTCGTCGTAGAAGAGCGGGTTGCGCTCCATGTCGGCCTGGCGGTTCCAGCCGCGCGCCAGGTTCACGTACGGCGCCAGCGCGGACGCCTCCCGGTGCGAGCGCGCCGGGATCACCTCCACCCGGCCCTTCTCCGCGTCCACCCGCTGCAACTGGTGCACCAGCGGCGCCAGTTCACGTGCCCAGGACGCGGCCGGGGTCGTGTGGATGGTGTCGTCCACCGACTTGAACCCGATCCAGCCGACGAATCCGGCGAACGCCAGCACCGTCGCGTACCAGCGGCGCGACCTCGGGGCGGTGAACGGCAGCGCGGCCACCAGGGCCACCCCCGCGAACAGCATCGGCAGCCGCGAGATGTTCGAGCCGATCTGTGAACTGATCAGCCACACCAGGACCACGCTCAGGCTGTACACACCCGCCGTCAGCCTGACGGTGACCCACTCCCTGGGCACCAGGAACAGGCAGAGCAGTCCGTACAGCAGCGGCATGACCACCGAGCCGAACGTCATCGGCTGCGTCCCGGAGAACGGGAACAGCCACGCCGACGCGGCCACCACCACCGCCGGCGCCAGCCCCAGCGCGAACGCGCCCGGCCGCCGCTTCTGCAGGAACAGCGCGACCGCGACCAGCCCCACGAACAGCCCCGCCACCGGCGACGCCATCGTGGCCAGCGCGGCCAGCGGAGCCGCCGCCAGCGCCTTCGCCCAGCGCTTGTACCGCCCCCGGTACGGCCAGCAGCACACCACCGCCACCGCGCCCGCCGCGAACAGCGCCGCCAGCGCGTACATCACCCAGCCGGACACCGCCCCGCCGAGCAGCGCCAGGATGCCCGCCAGGGCCGCCAGCGGCGCCGCGGCCATCGGCTTGGCCCAGCGCTCGTACCGGCCCTCGTACGGCCAGCAGAACACCGCCGCCACCGCGCCCAGCGCGAACAGCGTGCCGAGCCCGAAGGTCACCCGGCCCGAGACGGCGTTCCCCAGCAGCGCGAACACCCCGGCCAGCGCGGCCCACAGCGGATTGCGCACCGCCCGGCTGCGCACCAGGACCATGGTCAGCAGGGCCGCCGAGCCGGTGCCGGCGATCATCATCGTGGTCCGCACCCCGAGCACGGACATCAGATACGGCGAGACCACGCTGTACGACACCGGGTGCATACCGCCGTACCAGGCGAGGTTGTACGCCGAGTCGGGGTGCCGGCCGACGAACTCCGCCCACGCGTCCTGCGCCGCGAGATCGCCGCCGCTGTTGGCGAACGTGAAGAACCAGATGACGTGCAGGACGCCCGCGAGCAGGGTCACCGACAGCACCGGGTGCCTGCGCGCGCGGGCGCGGAGGGTGCTCAGGACGCTCGCCGCGCTCTTCGCGGGCGGGCCGGGTATCCGGGGGCCGGACGCCGGGTCCGGCTCGGCGTTCTCGGCGCGCTTCGGCTCGGTTGTCGCCACGTCAGGCACTCCCCGTGTCCCGTCTTCCGTTCTCGGCCCCCTGCGCGGCCTGGCGCGGTCCTCGGTGACCTGCCCCGTTTCGTGACGCTAGCACGCACCCCGCCGCCCGGCTCCCGAGGCGGGAGCGCGGACGGCGGGGTGCGGGTACGGCGGGTGTCGCGGGGGCCCGCGAGGGGGTCAGCCGATGCGGGTCAGCTTGGCGCCGAGGCCCGGTTCGGCCAGGTCCGCGCGGAGCGCCACCGGCACCTTCACCGCACCGGCCGACGAGCCGTCGCCCAAGGTCAGCGAGCCGACCTCGGTTCCGGCCTTCGCGGTGTGCGGGATCGTGCCCGAGGTGAAGGACAGCCGCACCTTCAGGCCCGCCCAGCCGGCCGCCTTCACGTCCTCGGTGACCTCGACGGGAGTCCGGCCGCCCAGGCCGTCGTCCACGTATCCGACGACCGTGCCCTTCTTCAGCACCGTCTCCGACTTCAGCGCGCCCTGCGCGGCCCGGATCAGCGCGTCGCTGTGGTCCAGCGCGGCGCTGAGGATGGTGTTCTCCCGGCCGCCCGGCGGCTGCCGCAGCACCGCGCCGATGACCATCCGGGTCTCGCCGCCGACGTCCTGCTTGGCGGCGAAGACCAGGTTGCCGAGGGCGGAGGTGGTGGTGCCGGTCTTGATGCCGACGACGTTGTTGTGCCCGACGAGCTGGTTCCAGTTGGAGTGGTACGTGCCCTTGTAGTCGGTGTACGACATCATCGCCGCGACCTCGCGGAACACGGGCTGCTGCATCGCCGCCTTGGCCAGCTTCACCTGGTCCGCGGCCGTGCTGACGGTGGAGTTCGTGAGCCCCGAGGGGTCGGTGTACGTCGTCCCGCTCATGCCGAGGCCCTTGGCGGCGGCGTTCATCTTCGCCACGAACGCCTTCTCCGAGCCGGCGTCCCAGCGGGCGAGCAGCCGCGCCACGTTGTTCGCGGACGCGATCAGCACACCCTCCAGTGCCTCCCGCTGGGTGATCTTGTCACCCTGCGTGACGTCGACGGTGGACTCCTGGCCCGCCTTCGACTGGTCCTGCGCCGCCTTGTCGATCGAGATCTTCGGGCCCTCGGCGCCGCTCTTCAGCGGGTGGTCGCGCAGGATCAGGTACGCGGTCATCACCTTCGCCACGCTGGCGATCGGCACGGGCTTGCCGGAACCGGAGGAGCCGAACGAGCCGATGCCCTGCACGTCCAGCGCGGCCTGGCCGTCCGCCGGCCACGGGATGTCCGGCTTGCCGCCCTGGAAGGTGTAGCTGTCCTTCGCGGTCAGCGCGAGCGTGGGCTGCGGCAGGGCGCGCATCGCCTGGACGACGCCTAGGACGACCACCAGCAGGATCACCAGCGGCGTCCAGATCTTCACCCGCCGTACCAGCGTGCGTACGGGCGTCTCCGGCGGGGGCGGCGTGTTCGTCAGCTCCGCCAGCAGGTCCAGCGGCGGCTTCGGCGGCAACGGCTGCTGCGTCGTCCGCTCCGGCCCGACCTGGGGCACGGCCCGCGTCTCCTCGACGCGTGCCGACGGCCCCTTGAGGTCGGGCTTCAACGCCACGAACTTGCTGGTCCGCTCGGCCTCTTGCTCCGCGGGAGCGGGCTTCGCCTTCCCCCCGACCTTGAGCATGGTGGTCGGCTGGTCCACCTGCGGCTTCTTGGCAGCGGGGGACTTGAGCGCGGTGGTGGGGGTGTCCACGGGCTTGCCGGGCGCCTTGGCGGCGGGCTCGGCATCGCCCCG
>NZ_MUNH01000007.1:0-20310 GCF_002154615.1 Streptomyces recifensis | reverse complement strand
GGGAGCCGGGCGCGCCCGGCGGGGTGAGTGTGCCCGCGATCGTGGACGTGCCGAGCGGCGAGCTCGTCACCAACGACTACCAGCAGCTCACCCTCGACCTGGCCACCGAGTGGACGGCCCTGCACCGCGAGGGGGCCCCGGACCTGTACCCGGAGCATCTGCGGGACGAGATCGACGAGGTGATGGCGGAGGTCTACGAGGACGTCAACAACGGCGTGTACCGGGCCGGGTTCGCCTCGGACCAGGAGGAGTACGAGGAGGCGTGCGCCGGGGTGTTCCGGCGGCTGGAGGCGCTGGCGAAGCGGCTGGCGGGGCAGCGCTATCTGGTGGGGGACACGATCACCGAGGCGGACATCCGGCTGTTCACCACGCTGGTCCGCTTCGACCCGGTGTACCACGGGCACTTCAAGTGCAATCTGTGGAAGCTGACGGAGAACCCGGTGCTGTGGGGGTACGCGCGGGACCTGTTCCAGACGCCGGGGTTCGGGGACACGGTCGACTTCGACCACATCAAGCGGCACTACTACCAGGTCCACTCCGGCATCAATCCGACCGGGATCGTGCCGCTCGGCCCGGACCTCGCCGGCTGGCTGAGCCCGCACCACCGCGAGGAGTTGGGCGGCCGGCCGTTCGGTGACGGCACCCCGCCGGGCCCCGTGGCTCCGCACGAGCGGGTGGGGCCCCGAGGTCTGCCTGCATGAGGAGGGCGTGACGAGGAAGAAGCGTGACATGGCGAAGAACAAGACGAAGAAGAAACTCTCGCTCACCTACAAGCCGGTCGGCTTCGTGATGAGCTGGGCCGGCGGCGCGCTGGCCGGACTGGCCTTCCGCAAGGCGTGGATGGCCATACGGCACGAGGAGGACGCGCCCGACGCGCTGGACCGCGACCGGGGCTGGGGCGAGGTGCTGCTCGCGGCGGCCGTCCAGGGCGCGATCTTCGCGGTGGTGCGCAGCGCCGTGGACCGTACGGGGGCCAAGGCCATCGAGCGGTCGACGGGTGTGTGGCCGGTGGCCGAGAAGGGCGGCCGGGACTGAGCACACGAGGACCGGGGGTGGCGGGCGTCGCATCGGCCCGCCACCCCCGGTCTTCGTCCGTGCTCAGCCCTGCTTGGGCGCCGTCGGCGGGGAGAGCCGCACCGTGAAGGAGTGTCCCGACGGGTCCGAGTAGCTGCGCTCCTCGTGCGGGCCCACCGCGTCCCGTGTCTCCAGGGGGCGGCCGCCCAGCGAGACGATGCGCCGCTCGGCCCCGTCCAGGTCGTCCACCATGAACTCGAGGTGCGCCTGCAGCGAGTTCTCCGGTCGGGGCCAGCTCGGGGGCGTGGCGTTGACATCGCGGCGGAAGGCGATGCGGAAGCCGTCCGCGCCCCGGATCTGTACCAGGTTGGCGGAGGCGACGGTCTGTTCGCCGTCCAGCAACTCCTCGTAGAACGCGGCCAGTTTCTCCGGCTCGGCACAGTCGAGCACCACCACGCCCGCTTTGACCAGGGTCATGCTTCCTCCCAGAAAGTCGCCTCCCCCTGCGACTGTCCCGGCCCGCCCGATTCAGTCGGCGATCCTCCCGGGGGGCGTTTCCGGGCGGCTCAGTCCGCGAGGTCGACGAGGAACTTCCGGGGCGGGCAGAAGAAGGTGACGCCGGTGACCGCCCGTGAGTAGTCCAGGATGCGGTCGTGCAGCGGCGGCGGGTCCCCGATGAACATGCGCTCCAGCATCTTCTCGGTGACCCACAGGTGCCGGGAGTAGCCGATGAAGTAGGTGCCGTACTCGCCCTTGCCGGGGGTGGCGAACGGCATGTTGTCGCGGAGGATGTCGTGCTCGCCCTCGGCGTCCTCGATGGTGCACAGGGTCTTGTGCGACTTCTGGCCCTCGGTCGCGTCGGGGAGTTCGATGTTGTCGAACTTGGTACGGCCGATGATCTGTTCCTGCGTCTCGGTGGTCTGGGCGCGCCAGTCCTTGAGGTCGTGCAGGTACTTCTGGATGACGACGTAGCTGCCGCCCGTGTACGCCGGGTCCTCCTCGCCGACCAGGGTGGCCGCCGGCAGGGAGAGGCCGATCGGATTGGCGGTGCCGTCCACGAATTCCAGGAGGTCGCGGCCGTTGTAGTAACGGAATCCGGTGACATCGTCCACGGCCGTCACGGAATCACCGAACGCCTCGAGGAGAATCTTCTCGAATTCCACGACGAGATCCACGGAATCGGCGCGTACGTGGTAAAGGAGATCACCTTCGGTGGCCACCGCCGTGTGCTGAGCGCCCCGGATCTCCTGAAAAGGCCTGAGTTCCTTCGGCAGCGGTTTCCGGGTCAGCGGTTCCCAGGCGTGGTGCGAGATACCGAGATTACAGGTGAAGATCCCGGTGTTCACCTGGATCTTGATGTCCTTGAGCAGGTCCTCGATGCTCGCCACCACCGAGCGTGCCTTCTCCATGGCCTCGTCGCCGCTGTTGATGGTCAGCACCAGGAAGGCGGCCGCGGCGGTCATCGGCGCGTCGATGTACTGCGGCTCGGTCCTCAGGTCCTGCTTGGCGACGGCGCTGTGATCCATGGCCTCTCCCGATGGGCGGCCCGCGGGGGCGAGCGGGCAGGGCGGTGCGTGGCAGGCGGAATCCGGCCCGTCCAGCATCCGACACCGCAGGGCGGTCCGCCACCGGCGGCGGCGCCGGAAAGGTCCGCCAAACAGGTGATCCCTTGGGGCCCGGACACCTGCGCCTGCCCAGAAATGACGGGCCTGCCGGGGCCTTTCCGGCCCACGGGTTGATCGATTCGAAGTGGCAGCCTCACCGCGCCGGGCCGAAACTGATTCAGCAGTTCGTGATCAGAGAAGAGCACGTGGCCGAGCAAGCTATCCAGACGTTCTCGCAGGAGATCACATGGTGGAACAGTCCTCGGACGTCCATATAGAAGGAATGGACGACGAAACCCTCGTGGCACGGCAGGTTGGCGGCCCGGCGGTGAGCGAGACCCAATTGCGGCTGGCGGATGTGCTGGCCGACGTCATGGGTGTGGAGAACGTTCCGGCCGATGCGCACTTCTTCGAGAGTCTCGGTGCCAATTCCCTGGTCATGGCGCAATTCTGCGCACGGGTCCGCAAGCGGGAGGATCTGCCCTCCCCGTCCATGAAGGACATCTACCGGTACCCGACGATCCGCGCCCTGGCGGAGGGGCTCACGGGAACCCCGTCAGCCCCCGCTCCCACCGCTCTGGGGATGCCCCCGGAGCCGGTCCGGCGGGCGAGCGGCCTTTCCCACACCCTCTGCGGCACGGCCCAGTTGCTGATCTTCCTGGGATATTCGCTGGTCGCCGGATTCGCCACCGCCGGCGGTTACGAATGGGTGGCCACCAGTACGGGCGTGTGGGACGTGTACCTGCGGTCCCTGGTCTTCGGCGGAGTCGGATTCGTGGCCCTGTGCGCGTTCCCGGTCGTCGCCAAGTGGGTGCTGGTCGGGCGCTGGAAAGCCGGTGAGTTCCCGCTCTGGGGCCTCGCCTACCTGCGCTTCTGGGTCGTCAAGGCACTGCTGCACGCCAATCCGATGATCCTGTTCATCGGCAACCCGCTGTACGTGTTCTACCTGCGGGCCCTGGGCGCCCGGATCGGCAAGGGCGTCACGATCCTCTCCCACTCGGTACCGGTCTGCACGGACCTGCTGACGATCGGCTCCGGCACGGTCATCCGCAAGGACTCGTTCTTCCTCGGTTACCGGGCGCACGCGGGGTACATCCAGACCGGCCGGATCAGCATCGGCCGGGACGTGTACATCGGGGAGAAGACCGTTCTGGACATCGACACCTCGATGGGCGACGGCGCCCAGCTCGGGCACTCCTCGTCGCTGCACCGCGGCCAGTCCGTCCCGGCCGGCGAGCACCAGCACGGCTCCCCCGCGCAGACCACCGACGTCGACTACCTGCGGGTCGCGCCCGCTCGCTGCGGCACCGGCCGCCGGGTCTGGTTCGGGCTGGCCTCGCTGCTCCAGCTGTTCCTGCTGTACATCCCGCTCGGGGTGGGCGGCCTGTACATCCTGTTCGACGCGGTACCCGCGGTCCGCCGTCGGCTCGACGCCCGGACGGCGCTTCCCCCGGGCGAGTTGGTGACCGACGCGGTCGTGCTCTCCCTGGTGCTGTTCGTGGGCTTCGTCGTCCTGGGCCTCGGCCTGCTGTGCACCCTGCCGCGCCTGTTGCACCTGGTGGTGCCGCCGGATCGGGTGTTCCCGCTCTACGGGTTCCGGTACGCGGTGCACCGGGCGACCGCGCGGATGACGAACATCAAGTTCTTCGCCTGGCTCTTCGGCGACAGCTCGTACGTCGTGCACTACCTGCGCGGTATCGGG
The DNA here is from genome assembly GCF_002154615.1 of Streptomyces recifensis. NCBI lineage: Bacteria > Bacillati > Actinomycetota > Actinomycetes > Kitasatosporales > Streptomycetaceae > Streptomyces > Streptomyces recifensis. The sequence continues at coordinate 15,990 of NZ_MUNH01000007.1, read as the reverse complement.
TACGACCTCTCGCACGTGGAGCAGACCGGGTCGAACTTCGGCACCGAGATGCAGCACGAGACTCCGCTGCTGGTCACGGTGGGCAGCGGCACGATGGTGGCCGACGGGCTCTCCGTCGTCAACGCGGACTACTCGGCCACGTCGTTCCGGGTGTCGCGCGCGACGATCGGGGCGCGCAACTTCCTCGGCAACAACATCGCCTACCCCATCGGCGGCCGGACCGGGGAGAACTGCCTGCTGGCCACGAAGGTGATGGTGCCGCTCGACGGCGAGGTCCGCGAGGGGGTCGGGCTCCTCGGTTCGCCGTGCTTCGAGATCCCGAGGTCGGTGGAGCGCGACAGCCGGTTCGACAAGTTCAGGTCCGGTGACGCGCTGCGCCGGAGCCTCGCCGCGAAGAATCGTTACAACCTGCGTTCGATGGCCTTCATGCTGTTCGTGCGCTGGCTGCACGTCCTCGGGCTCACCCTGCTGGGCCTGGCCACGGTGGAGCTGTACGGCGTGCTCGGGCACGTGGTGATCGCCACCTACATGGCGCTGACGCTGATCGTCACCACGCTCTACTACGTGCTGCTGGAGCGCTGCCTCACCCGCTTCCGCCGGCTCCGCCCCATGCTGTGCTCCATCTACGACCCGGCCTTCTGGGCCCAGGAGCGCCTGTGGAAGGTGCCGGACCGGCATCTGAACATCTACAACGGCACCCCCTTCAAGGCCCTCGTCTGGCGCCTGACAGGTGTCCGCGTCGGCCGCAGGGTGTTCGACGACGGCTGCTACATGACGGATCGCACGCTCGCCGTGATCGGCGACGACTGCACCCTGAACGCGGGCAGCAAGGTCCAGTGCCACTCGCAGGAGGACGGCACGTTCAAGTCCGACATCAGCACGCTGGGCGCGGGCTGCACCCTGGGCGTCGGCGCGCACGTGCACTACGGCGTGACCATGGGCGACGGCGCGCGGCTGGCGCCCGACTCCTTCCTCATGAAGGGCGAGGAGGTCCCCGCGCACGCCCGCTGGGGCGGCAACCCCGCCGTGGAGATGCCGGAGGCAGCGGTGCTGCCCGCCGGTTCCGGCCAAAGGACCCCACCGTCCGTCGACAGCGCCGCCGCGGCGTCCGTGAAGTGAGGGAGCATCCGATGGGAACGCTTGTGCAGGCGGACCGGGAGTTCTGGAGCGGCGTGCTGACCGCCGGCGGATTCACCGCGGTACCGCGCTGGGCAGAGGTGCCCGTCCCCGGTACGGCCGAGTGCGGGGTGCCGTTGCCCGAGTCGCTGGGCGACCTGGCCAGACGGCTGGACGTGCCCGCGGACGCTCTGTTGCTGGCGGCCCACGCAAAGGTGCTCTCCGCCCTGACCGGCGAGCAGGACGTGGTGACGGGGTACACCGTCGACGCCGAGTCGCTGCCGTGCCGCCTCACCGTCTCCCCCGGCACCTGGCGCTCGCTGGCCGGAGCCGCCCACCGCGCGGAGTCGGAGGTGCTGGCCCACCGGGACTTCGCCGTGGCGGACCTGCGCCGCGAACTGGGGCTGACGGAACCGGCGTTCGAGGTGACGTGCGGCCCTGGGAACAGCCCTCTCTCCGGCGCCCGTGTTCTGCACGTCCACTGGTCCGAGGCCGAGCGGCGCCTGGTCCTCCGGTACCGCACGGACGTCCTGGACGCCCGGAGCGCCGACCGTGTCGCCGGGTACCATCTGCGGGCGCTGGGGCTGATGGCGGCCGACCCGGACGCCGAGCACACGCACCAGAGCCTGCTGTCGGCCGAGGAGCGGCACGAGCAGTTGGCGGGGCTGGCCGGCCCGGAGCGGGAGCTGCCGGACGCGCGGGCCCACGAACTGTTCGAGCGGCGCGTACGCCGGCACCCGGACGCCGTCGCGGCGGTGCACGGCGACCGCCGGTGGACGTACGGGGAACTGAACCGCCGGGCCAACCGGCTGGCGCGGGCGCTGGTGGCGCGCGGGCTGGGCCGGGAGGACGTGGTGGCCGTGGTCACCGAGCGCAACCTCGACTGGCTGGCCGCGACGCTGGCCGTGTTCAAGGCGGGCGGCGCCTATCTGCCGATCGAGCCGCACTTCCCGCCGGGCCGTATCGCGGCGACCCTCTCGCGGGCCGGGTGCCGGCTGGTGCTGACCGAGTCGGGCAGCACGGCCACGCTCGACGAGGCGCTGGCCGAGATGCCCGGCGCCGAGCGGCTGCTCGTCGGTGACGCGTACACGGAGGGGCACGCCGAGGACGACCTCGGTGTGGCGGTGGAATCCGGTCAACTGGCCTACATCTACTTCACCTCCGGTTCCACGGGCGAGCCGAAGGGCGCGATGTGCGAGCACGCCGGGATGCTCAACCATCTCTTCGCCAAGATCGACGACCTGGGTGTCGGCGAGGGCGGGGTGGTGGCGCAGACGGCGCCGCAGTGCTTCGACATCTCGCTGTGGCAGCTCGTCTCCGCCCTGCTGGTGGGCGGTCGGACACTGCTGGTGGAGCAGGACGTGCTCATGGACGTGGAGCGGTTCGCCGACACGCTCGTGAACAGCAGGGTCGGGGTCACCCAGCTCGTGCCCTCCTATCTGGAGGTCCTGGTCTCCTACCTGGAGCGGCACCCGCGGGACTTCCCGGACCTGCGCTTCGTGTCCGTGACCGGCGAGGCGCTCAAACCGGAGCTGGTGCAGCGCTGGTTCGCCGTGCAGCCGGGCATCAAGCTGGTCAACGCCTACGGCCTGACCGAGACGTCGGACGACACCAACCACGAGATCATCGACGGTCCGTGCGACCGCGTCCTGCTGGGGCGCGCGGTGAACAACGTCCGCGTTCTGGTCGTGGACGAGCGGCTGGAGCTGGTGCCGCTGGGCGCGCCGGGCCTGATCGCCTTCTCCGGTGTCTGCGTGGGCCGGGGCTACGTCAATGATCCCGAGCGCACCCGTGAGGCGTACCGGGAGGACCCGTACCGGCCGGGTGAGCGGCTCTATCTGGGCGGTGACTGGGGGCGCTGGCATCCCGGCGGCAAGCTGGAGTTCCTGGGGCGCCGGGACAACCAGGTCAAGATCCGGGGCTTCCGTATCGAGATCGGCGAGATCGAGAACGCGCTGCTGCGGGTGCCCGGGGTGCGGGACGGTGCGGTGGTCGTGGCCGAACGGGCTGGGCAGGGCAAGCAGTTGGTCGCGTTCTACGCGGGGCGCGAACTGTCCGTCGACGAGCTGCGGGACGCCCTGGGGGCGGGGCTGCCCGCTTACATGGTCCCTGCCGCCTTCCACTGGCAGTCGGCCCTCCCGCTGACGGCCAACGGCAAGATCGACCGCAAGACGCTCACCCGGCTGGCCGAGCAGAGCACGCCGGCCGTGAGAGACGACGCCGGGGACCGTGCGCCGCGTACCCCGGCCGAGCGCAGGCTCGCGGCCGTCTGGGCCGGACTGCTCGGCATCGCCGAGGAGCGGATCAGCCGTACGGACCACTTCTTCGACTCCGGCGGCACCTCCCTGACGGCGGTGAAGCTGACGATCGCGCTGGACCGCGCGGTGTCCCTGAGGGACATCACCCGCAACCCGGTCCTCGCCGACCTGGCCGCCCTGCTGGACGGCGCTGCCGGGCCGGACGGGGAGATGCTCCAGCCACTGGCGGAAGCCACCGGGACGCCGGAGTGCGCGCTGGTGTGCTTTCCCTACGCGGGCGGCAACGCGGTCAACTTCCAGCCGATGGCGAGCGCGCTGGCGGGCGGCGGGATGCCGGTGCTCGCGGTGGAGCTGCCGGGGCACGACCTGGCCGGGCGGCAGGAGCCGTTCGGGTCGGTGGCCGAGGTGGCGGAGCGGGTCGCGGCGGAGATCACCGCCCGCGGTCTGAACCGGGTCATGCTGTGGGGTCACTCGTCCGGCGCCGCGGCGGCCGTGGAGACGGCCCGCAGGCTCGAGGAGCGCGGGGTGGAGGTGGCACGGCTGTTCCTGGGCGCGCAACTGCTGGGTACGGCCGCCGAGCGGCATGCCGCCGTGGAGGCGCTGTCGGTCCGCAGTGACGCCGAGATCGCCGCGCGGCTCGCCGAGGAAGGTGGTTATGTCGAGCTGGCGGAACTGACCGCCCGGCACGCCGAGCGCGTCGGCGCCGCCTACCGCCACGACTGTCTCTCCGCGCACCGGTACTTCTCGGAGGCCCTGGAGAACCCTCCGGCGGTGCGGCTCTCGGCGCCGGTGTCGGTGGTGGTGGCCGCCGACGACCCGTACACGGCCGGGTACACCGGGGCCCACCGGGACTGGCTGCTGCTGGCCGACCGTGTCGACCTGCACGAACTCCCCGACGGTGGGCACTACTTCCCGCGCCTGCGCCCCACCGAGGCGGCGAAGGCCGTACTGACCGCCGTGGAGCCGCTGGCCTCCTGACTTTCCTGCCTTCAGCCCAATGGCGGGCGACCGAAAGGAAATCCGACATGTCGACCTCTTCCCTGGAAGCCCCGCTCGACGTGGAGCTGCGGCCGGGCAGACCGCCGGTGGCCCGTATCGACACCCCGCCGGACGTGCCGGGCTGGGCGGCACGGTACCGCGACGAGCTGCGCGCCCGGGTCGCCGAGCACGGGTCGCTGCTGGTGCGGGGCCTGGGGCTGCGGGACCCGGAGCAGGTCGGCGCGCTGTTCGCCCGGCTGACCGGCGGTCTGATGACGGAGCGGGAGTCCTTCGCACCGCGCGAGACCTTCGGTTCAGGGCTGTACGTGTCCACGACCTGGCCGGCGAATCAGCAGATGTGCATGCACCACGAGCTGAGCTACACGCAGGAGCCGCCCGGTCTGATGCTGTTCGCCTGTCTGACCGCCCCCGAGGACGGCGGGGCGACGGCGGTGGCGGACGCGGCGGAGGTGCTGCGGGAGCTGCCCGCCGAGGTGCGGACGCGCTTCGAGCGGGAGGGCTGGCTGCTGACCCGGTCCTACAACGACGAGATCGGGGCGTCCCTGGAGGAGTCGTTCGGGACCGCCGACCGCGCCGGGGTGGAGAGCTACTGCCGGGCCAACGGCATCGACTTCGCCTGGCAGCCGGACGGCGCGCTGCGCACCACGCAGCGGCGCCCGGCCGTGGTCCGGCACCCGGTGACGGGCGAGGCGTGCTGGTTCAACCAGATCGCGTTCCTCAACGAGTGGACGCTCGCCCCCGAGGTCCGCGAGTACCTGGTGGACGTCTACGGCGCGGACGGGCTTCCGTTCAACACCCGCCACGGGGACGGCAGCCCGATCGGCGAGGACGTCGTCGAGCTGCTCAACGCGACGTACGAGAAGCACACCCGGCGCGAGCCGTGGCAGGCCGGTGACCTGCTCCTCGTCGACAACGTGCGCACCGCGCACAGCAGGGAGCCCTACACCGGGGACAGGCAGGTGCTGGTCGGCATGGCCGACCCGCGCCGACTGGACGCCGGTGCCACGAACCCGGAGGCGAGCGAGCGATGACCGACCTGTTGCCCACCACCGCGCAGCCGGCCCACCCCGGCCCGGCCTCACCGACGTTCGCCGTCATCTCCGGTGAGCAGGTGCAGAAGGCGCTCGCCGGGCGCGAGCGGGAGATCACGGACCTGGTCGAGGCGACCTACCGGCTGCACGGGGCCGGAGACTCGGTGAACCCGCCGTCCTACTTCCTGCGCTTCCCCGACCGGCCCAGCTCGCGGATCATCGCGCTGCCGGCCTCGGTCGGCGGGTCCGTGGGCGTCGACGGCATGAAGTGGATCTCCAGCTTTCCGGACAACGTCCGGTCGGGGCTCCCCCGCGCCTCGGCGGTGCTGATCCTCAACGACCCCACGACGGGCTACCCGTTCGCCTGTCTGGAGAGCTCCATCATCAGCGCGACCCGGACGGCCGCGTCCGCCGCGCTCGCCGCGGACTGGTTCAGCCGCGACCGGCCGCGTCCGACCCGCGTAGGGTTCTTCGGCACCGGGCTGATCGCCCGCTACATCCACACCTTCCTCGCGGGGACGGGCTGGGAGTTCGAGACGGTCGGGGTGCACGACCTGGCCGCCGACAGCGCCGCCGGGTTCTGCGACTACCTGCGGCTGAGCGGGACGAGCGCCGAGGTCACGGTCCACGACAGCGCGGCGGACCTGATCCGCTCCAGCGACCTGGTGGTCTTCGCCACCGTCGCCGGACAGCCGCACGTCACCGACGCCTCGCTGTTCTCCCACAACCCCGTGGTCCTGCACGTCTCGTTGCGCGACCTCGCCCCCGAAGTCCTGCTGGCGTCGGCCAACTTCGTCGACGACGTCGAGCACTGCCTGAAGGCCGACACCTCCCCGCACCTGGTCGAACAGCGCACGGGGAACCGGGACTTCCTCAACGGCACGCTGAACGACGTGATGCTCGGCCGGGCAGCGCCGCCGCCCGACCGGCCGATCGTCTTCTCGCCCTTCGGGCTCGGCGTCCTCGACCTCGCCGTCGGCAAGTACGTCTACGACGAGACGGCCGCCGCAGGGAACCTCGGCCTCATCGACAACTTCTTCCACGACCTGCGCCGGTACGGCTGAGAGCGCTGCCCTTCCCCGGCACCAGGAGGCCCATCGTGCCCGTCATATCCGCTCCTCATGACTTCAACGAAGGCCATCTCTTCGTCGACCTCAAGTCGATCCTCGGATGTCCCCTCTACCTGAAGTGCGAGGGCTTCAACTTCGCCGGTTCCATCAAGCTGAAGGCCGCGAACGAGATGGTGGAGAGCGCCGAGCGGGAGGGGATCCTCAAGCCGGACTCCGTCATCGTCGAGTCCTCGTCCGGGAACCTCGGAGTGGCGCTCAGCATGATCGCCGCGAGCAAGGGCTACAAGTTCCTGTGCGTCACGGACTCGCGCTGCAATCTGTCCACCCGGCTGCTGATGGAGTCCCTGGGCAGCAAGGTGCACATCGTGGCGGACCTGGACGAGAACGGCGGGTTCCTGGGCACGCGGATCGAGTACGTGCGGTCGCTCTGCGCCTCCGACGACCGGTACGTGTGGCTCAGCCAGTACACCAACCCCGGCAACTGGCAGGCGCACTACCGCACGACCGCCCCGCAGATCGCCCGGCAGTTCCCGCGCCTGGACGTGCTGTTCGTCGGTACGGGCACCGCCGGGACGCTGATGGGGTGCGCCCGCTACTTCCGGCAGTGGCACCGCCCGGTGCGCATCGTCGCGGTGGACAGCGTCGGCTCGGTCGCCTTCGGCGGGGAGCCCGGCCGCCGGATGATTCCCGGTCTCGGCATGAGCATGCGGCCGCCGCTGCTGGACGAGTCCTACGTCAACGAGGTGATCCGGGTGGAGGAGGCGGACACCATCCGGGCCTGCCATCAGATGGCCCGGCGCGGTTTTCTCTTCGGCGGCTCCACCGGCACGGTGGTGAGCGGCGCGGCGCACTGGCTGGCCCGCCACGACACCCGTGACATGACGGCGGTGGCCATCGCGCCGGACCTGGGCGAGCGCTACCTCGACACCGTGTACCAGACCAACTGGCTGCAGGACCTGTTCGGCGACGAGATCCTCGACCCGAGCCGGTCCGCCAGCCCCTTCGAAACGGACGAGCCGGCCCCCCGCGAGGCGGACCGCTGGCCACAGCCGTGACACGTTCCCCACCCGCCCCGTCCATCTCGGTGCCGCCTGTGTAAGGGCCCTGTGCAACAGGGCCCTGGCAGGCGTCTCTTGGCGTAACCGGGGCATCCGGATTTCCGGATACGCAGGAGGGGTGATGGTCATGTTCGAACCCGACCGTGAACAGGCGGTGGCCCGTGAGGAGCCGGTCGGCGAATTGGTGCAACGCGCCTCGCAGCAGCTCACCGAGCTGGTGCGCGGCGAACTCCGCCTCGCACAGGCGGAGATGAAGGAGAAGGGCAAGCGCTACGGCAAGGGCGGCGGGCTCTTCGGAGGCGCCGGCCTGGTCGGTTTTCTCACGCTCCAGGCCCTGGTGGCCACGGCGATCGCCGGTCTTGCCGTACCTCTTCCGGTGTGGGCCGCGGCCCTCATCGTCACCGGCGTCCTCGGCGCGGTGACGGGGGTGCTCGCCCTGACCGGCAAGAAGGAGATCGGCCAGGCCGCCCCGCCCGCTCCGGAACAGACCATCGACAGTGTGAAGGCCGATGTGGCCGAGATCAAGGAGAGTGCCAAGCGATGACACAGCAGCCGTTCGAGGAGTCCTCCTCCGCGAGCCCGCAGGAGCTTCGGGAGCAGGTCGAGCGGACCCGCCACGAGCTCGGGGAGACCGTGGAGGCCCTCACCGACAAGGCCGACGTCAAGGCCCGCGCCCAGGAGAAGGCGGCCGCGCTCAAGGTGCAGACCGCCGAGACCGCGCAGAAGCTGGCGGAGAAGGTGCCGGACCCGGTCAAGGAGAAGGCCGCCCTCGCGGCGACCCAGGTCCGGGCCAGGGCCGGCCAGGCCGAGCAGCTCTGGCAGGAGCGGGCACCCGAGCAGGTCCGCGACAAGCGCAAGCTGCTGGTCGCCGGCGCGGTCGCGGTGGTCGCGCTGACCCTGCTGAGCCGCCGCAAGCGCCGCTAGCGCGCGTGCTCCGTACCGAACGGGCCCCGGCCGAGCGCAAGTTCGCTCGACCGGGGCCCGTCGCGACGGCTCAGTTGGGCTGGCCGACCGGACGCACGACGACGGTGTTGACGTCCACCCCGGCCGGCTGCCGGATCGCCCAGACCACCGAGTCGGCGATCTGGCCGGCGGTCAGCAGATGCCCCGGCGGCAGACTGCCGTAGCCGTCCCAGAACGGGGTCTCCACCCGGCCGGGCGCGACCAGGGTGACGCCGACGCCGTACTCGGTGACCTGGCGCCGGGTGTTCTCGGCGAGCCCGGTGACCGCCCACTTGGTCGCCCCGTAGAGGTTGCCGGGCGTATGCACGAACCCGGCGACACTGCCTATGAGGACGATCCGGCCGCGGGTCTCCTTCAGCGCGTCGACGGCGGCGCGGATGAGCAGAGCCGGGCCGAGGACGTTGGTCAGCACCATCTCGCTCCATCCCGCCGGGTCGCCCTCGGCGACGGAGTCGTGGGTGGCGACACCGGCATTGGCGATGACGGTGTCCAGCCGCCCGTACCGCTCGACGGTGCGGTCCACCGCGTCCCGGACGTCGTCGTAGGACGACGCGCTGCCCGGGACGACGAGCAGCTCGCCGGGGTCGCCGACGCTCTCGGCGAACTCCCGCAGCCGGTCCTTGCCACGTCCGGTGACGGTGACCCGGTTGCCGGCTTCCAGCAGTTGCCGCGCCACGGCCGCGCCGATGCCGCTGCCGCCGCCCGTGATGAGCGCGACCGGTGAGTCGTTCATGGTCATCCCCCTCGGTGTTCGTGGACACCGAGGAGCTCATCACTTCGAGTGCTCGCGAAGTCAATGCTTTCGGCGGGGTGCCGGGGCGATCGCGGGGAAGGCGAATGCCATGAGCGTCGATGAATCTTCCTTGAGCGAGTCCTCCCTGCGCGCCGTGGGGTGGGCGCGGTCGCTGCCCGTCAGCAATGGGGTGAAGGTGGCGCGGGACTGGACGCGCAGCCATCTGGAGACCCTGGACTGGGCGCGGACCGCGCCGGACACGGTGGACGCGGTGCTGCTCACCGTGTCCGAGCTGGTCACCAACGCCCATGTGCACGCCCGGGCCACCGCGCAGCTCGTGCTGACCTGGGACAGCGAGTGCCTGCATGTCACCGTGCACGACGCCTCGCCGCAGCTGCCGGAACAGCGCAGGCCCACCACCGGGGCGACCGGCGGGCGGGGCATGCTGCTGGTGGACGCGCTGGCCGACAGCTGGGGCGCCTACCCGTGCCCGCGGGGCAAGGAGGTCACGGCCTGCTTCCGGCCCGCGCGTTGAGGGTGCGGTTCAGGAGCGGGCGAAGTCCTCGGGCTGGAACTCGTGGTTCTTCAGGTGCTGTTCGATGTCCTCCAGGCTGTGCCCGGTGAGTTCCGGCATCTTCCGCCAGACGAACAGCCAGGCGGCGACGTTGAAGAGGGCGTAGATCCAGAACACCTGGCCCACCCCGAAGGCGCTGATCATGCTGAGCAGGGTGAGGGTGATCAGGAGGTTGGTGCTCCACAGGGTGGCCGACTGGACGCTGGTGGCGGCGGCCCGCACGGTCAGCGGGTAGATCTCGGAGCCGGTCAGCCAGCCCATGAGCTGGAGGCCGCCCGCGTTGAAGAACATGAAGGTCAGCAGGCAGGCCACGATGGCGGGAACGTAGGCGCGGGTGCCGTGGCCGGTGATGTAGAAGCCGCCCAGCACGAAGAGGCTGAGGGCTGCTCCGGGCACCATGATCAGGGTGAGCCTACGGCGGCCGACCTTGTCCACGATCCACAGGCCGACGATCATCATCACCAGGTAGACCACTCCGAGCGCCACGCTGACCCGGAGCGCCGAGGAGCGATCGAAGCCGTTGTCGGTGAGGATGGTCGGCGCGTAGTAGATGATCATCTCGATGCCGGAGAGCTGGGTGAAGACGGCGATGCCGCAGCCGACGACCAGTGCCGGACGCACCCACTTCTGCCGCAGGCCGCGCCAGCCCTGGTGGTTCCGGTCGGTGCGCCGCTGACGGCGGGCCAGGGCGCTGATCTCGTCCAGCTCGGAGTCGACGTCGTAGCCCGCGGGGCGTACCCGCTTCAGGACCTTCTCCGCCTCGTCGGCGTCGCCCTTGCGGAGGATCAGCCAGCGGGGGCTCTCGGGGAGCCGCAACTGGCCCAGCAGCATCAGCAGGGCGGGTGCGGCGGCCGCGCCGATCGCCACCCGCCAGGACACGGCCTCGGTCGCGCCGACGATCGTGGCGATGACGATGCCGACGCCGATGGCGAGCTGGAAGCAGAGGACCAGGCGGCCGCGGATCGTCCTGGGCGCCAGCTCGGCCACGTACATCGGTACGGTCTGGGTGGCGCCGCCGACCGCGAAGCCCAGCAGCACGCGGGCGAGGGCCAGGCCCACGGCGTTGGGGGCGACCGCGCAGGTCAGGCTGCCCGCGATGAACACGCAGCAGATCAGCAGGATGGTGCGGTGCCGGCCGAAGCGCTCGCACAGCAGGCTGCAGCTCAGCGAGCCGATGACGGCGCCCAGCAGGATTCCGGCGGCGATGGTCTCCTTCATCGTGTTCCCGATGTGGAACTCCTCGGAGATCTGGAGCAGCGCGCCGGAGATGATGCCGGTGTCGTAGCCGTACAGCAGGCCGCTGATCGCGGACACCACGGCCGCCATCAGCATGTACCCGTTCAGCCCCTTGGTGGTCCGGGGCGCCTGACCCGCGGCTTGCGTCATCGTTCCTCCAGGGCGGTTTCGACCGTTTCCGCCGGCCAGAACCGTACGTCGGAGGGGGTCCCCCAGCCGGGACGGCTCGCTTCGGCGGGGAGAATCGGCTGAGCGCGCCGACCGGCCGCGGGCGGCCCGCCCGGAACGATCTGGTCAGCGGCACACGAGCCGCTCGGCCTCGACGCTCGCCGCTTCCAGCTTCTCGTCGATCCCGCACTTGACGAGATCCCCGTACGCCACCGGTGACCAGGTGGCCACGGTGCCGCGTGTCGGTGTCCCGTCTGCCGGGGCGCAGTAGTAAGCGAAGGACGCCTCGTAGGTGGTGACGGCGACGGCGTAGAACAGGACGCCCGCCGACTTCTCGAACGACACCTCCTGCACCCTGTCCCCACCAAGGCTGAAGTCCTCTCCGGCGTCGGCAAGTTCGACGCCGGTCTTCCTCTCCAGCGCTGCGACGGCGGCACGCCGGTCCAGCGTGCCCTCGGCCGGTGTGACGCCCGCGTGGAGCGAGCGGACGGGAACCGCCTCGAAGGTCGCGTGGACGGTGACCCCGGGCCGTACATCGAAGCGCCGGGCGTCCGACACCCCGGCCAGCACCTGCCTCTGCACGACCTTGCCCCACCGGAAGGTTCCGTGCGGGCAGGTCCGTCCGGACGGCGCGAGGCGGGCACCGGCGGGACGCGCCGGCAGTGCGTCGGCGGCGCAACCGCTCCCGGCCAGCACGACGGCGACCGTCACCAGCCCTCGAAACCCACGCTTCATACTCGACAGCCTCTCCCCTTGATCCGAGGGGACAGTCTCCCCGACCCGCTCCCTGGGCCCGCACCGGCCTGGACCGACAACTGGTCACTCGAAGGGTCCGGTTGTGGGAGACGGATGGTGCCCGCGATACAGGAGTCGCTTCCTCGGCTCTGCGGAGCACTTCTCTTGGGGCGATTGCTGAAACGGTTCGTAGTGCGAAGGGACGGGGGCTGGGGTGCGTGTGCGCCCCCGGTGGGAGCCGGGTCGGGTCCAATGACCGGAATCGGGCTTCAAGGGCAGCTCATCCACTCGGGACGATGGGTTCAGTCTTCGGGACCGGCGTCGTCCGTGGCGGTGGCCGGGGGCTGGAGAAGGGGGAGTTTCACGATGAGCGTGCGCAAAGTTGCGGGCGTCATGGTGGCCGCGGTGGCGCTGGCGGGAAGTCAGCTGCTGGTAGGGAGCGCGTCGGCGGCCAGCGGTGTACAGAGCCGGATCGACAGCTATCTGGCCGCCCACCCCGGCGAGCGGCAGCTGGCGGCGGACAAGGCGACGATGCCCGGCGGAACGGTGACCTTCGCCGTCTCCGACGCCGCCGCGATCAGTTGCAGCGCCGGGCACCTGTGTATCCAGGACGGCAACGGCAAGCGCTACGACTACTACTACTGCGGCTACTACGACTTCTACGGAATCGGGGACGGCTACTTCAACAACAACCAGAGCAGCGGCACCGTGGCCCGGTTCTACAACGAGAACGGCACCGAACGGTGGAGCAGCCGGGCCCCGCAGAGCGGTACGGCGTCCTGGACGCCGGTCTGGCACATCCGTCCCTGCTGACCACCAGGGACACCACACTGCTCCCCGCCTCGGCTTGAGGCGGGGAGCAGTGTGGTGTCGGGAGGTGGATCAGAACGCCGTCAGCGTGAGAGTGAAGCCGGAGGGCGCCGTGTCCTGGATGAAGGAGGCGAAGTCGGCGACGTCGTCGAAGGCGAAGCCGTACGCCTTGCCGTCCTTGGTGGCCGCGTGGATGGCCTTGGAGTAGTGGTTGGTCAGCTCGCCCTGGTAGAAGGCGGCCGGGTCGGTGCTGGGCTGCGCGGTGTCGGTGAGCAGCGTCGAGCGGTTGAAGCCCGCGCCGAGGACGGCGGCGACGGGGCCGGTGGTGCCGTCGTTGGGGGCGGCGAGGTTGCCGTCGCAGAAGAGGACGTCGCGGGTGGAGGGCTTGGCGAAGGACACCGACGCCGGCCCGTCGAAGGTGAAGCGGTCGCCGCGGACCCGGCCGGTGAAGGTGCCGGCATTGGTCGTGATCTTCAGGTCCTTGCCGGTGAAGGTGGACCACACCTCGTCGATGTACGGCGCGAAGTAGTCCTTGGCGAACAGACCCGCGTCCAGCCCGTGACCCGGCGCGATGATGCGCTTGTCGTCGACGACCAGCTTGGAGAACTCCGCGACCTCCTTCACGGCGGCGAACGCTGCGGCGCGGCCCCCGTCCCGGATGCCGCCGGTCGTCTGGTCCTTCTCGCCGGTGAGCCGGATGCTCATCGGCACGCTGAACATGTCGACCATCGTGGTGTTGCAGAACATGCCGGACGCGTTGTACGTGAACTCCGCACAGTCGTGCAGCACACCGAAGTTGGGGTCGGACTCGACCCAGCCGGCCGGGAACTGCAGCGCCGCGTCGCCGTTGCCGTCGGTGACCGCCTTCATCTTCAGCTTGTCGCCGAGCGAGACGTAGATACGGCCCGACATGAACGGCAGGGACAGCTTGGTCTCGCCGCTGCCCGCGAGCGGTATCGCGTAGTCGGTGAAGCCGTCGGCGCCGTTGTCGGAGACGGCGATGGGCGCGAGGGTGCCGTCCTGCTTGAGGCGGACCTGCTTGCCGTCGACGTTGCCGACCACGTAGACGTTCACGGAGCCGTTGTCGAACGAGCCGCTGTTGTTGACGACGGTCACCGGCAGCGAACCCGACGCGGCGCGGGTCTTGTCGCCGCCAGTGTCACCCGGCTGGTCGGCGAGGGCGAAGGGCGCGATGGCGGCGCCCGCGGGGATGGCCACGGCCGCGCCGCCCAGGGCGAACATCAGCTTGCGGCGGGTCAGGTTGCGCTGGTGACGAGGCGACATGCGGGGAACTCCTTGCAGTGGGGGAAGCACCCGGCCGGAGCCGGGACAGCACGGGGACGGTCGGAGGGGCCAGAGGTTGGCGACTCCCGGCCCCCGGACCTCAGTTCTGGGCGGAGACGTGGACGTAGTCCACGGTCATCGTCTGCGGGAAGGACGTACCGGCGTCGGGGCTGCCGGGCCAGTCTCCGCCGACCGCGAGGTTGAGGATGATGAAGAAGGGGTGGTCGTAGACCCACTTGTTGCCGTTCACGTCGGCCGGGGTGCGGGTCTGGTAGTTCTGGCCGTCCACGGACCAGGTGATGCCGGACGGGCTCCAGTCGACCGCGAAGGTGTGGAAGTCGTCGGCGAACGGCTTGCCGTTCGGCAGGTTGTACGCGGCGCCGATCCCGCCCGCGCCGGAGTAGCCGGGGCCGTGGATGGTGCCGTGGACCGTGGAGGGCTCCTTGCCGACGTTCTCCATGATGTCGATCTCGCCGCTGCCCGGCCAGCCCGTGCTGCCGAGGTCGTCGCCCAGCATCCAGAAGGCCGGCCAGATGCCCTGGCCGCGCGGGATCTTGATGCGGGCCTCGAAGTGGCCGTACTTCTGCGTGAAGGTCTGCGCCGTGTTCAGCCGTGCGGAGGTGAACTGACAGGGCCCGTTCCAGCAGTTCAGGTTGGGGTCGGTGTTCTTGCGGGCGGTGATGACCAGGTTGCCGTTGCCGTCGAGGGCGGCGTTGTCGGTGCTGTTCGTGTAGTACTGCAGCTCGTGGTTGCCGTTGCCGCTGCCGCCCGTCTCCAGGGTCCAGCGGGACCTGTCCGGCGCGCTGCCCGCGGCGCCGTCGAAGTCGTCGGACCAGCTCAGCGCGGCCGCCGGCGCCGCGTCGGCGCGGTGGGCGCCGGGGCCCGTGGTGTTGAGCAGCACACCGGCGGCGAGCGCGGCGGCGCTTCCGCAGATCAGTCCGCGGTAGGACCAGCGGCGTAAACGATGACCAGCCATGACCTGAACACACCCTGTTCTCTGTGGGGGGGACGTACGGGGCACGCCCTCGACCGTGGGGGAAGGGACGGGCGCCGGAGGAGCACACCGCACGCACCGGACCCGAAGGCCTGAGAGCGCTCTCACACGAACGGCGAGCACCACCGGCAGGCCCCGACCATACGCCTCGGCCCCACCGGCTCCAACCGCCCCGACAACCCCTCAAAACGCCCATGAGCAGCGGGTATCTGAACAAACAACAACCTCACCGGACGACGTTTAACCCTCGATTAACCCCCACTTAAGTCCGGCCGGGACACGGGCGGGGGTGACGTGAGCGAGGGTGCGGCGGTTGTCACTGAGCGGCCGTGCGTCTGTACGCACCGTCCGCACGGGTGGACCCTGGTGCCTCGGTGAGCGTGGGCTGGAAGGTGTGTGCGATGAGCGGTGGGCAACGGGTGTCCGAGCGGGTGGTCGTCGTCGGTGCCGGAGTGGTGGGCGCATCGGTCGCGTGCCATCTGACCCGGTTGGGCCATGACGACGTGGTGGTGCTCGACGTGCGGAGCCGCCCGGAGCTGCCGGGCTCTACGGGACTGGCCCCCGGCTTCGTGGGGCAGCTCAGCGCCAGCGCGGAGTTGAGCGCGCTGGCCCAGGACAGCGTCGCGCAGTACGGCGCGTTGCCGGGTGGCACAGCGTTCTGGCAGGTCGGCTGCCTGGAGGTGGCCACCGGTCCGGCACGGCTGGAGCGGGCGCACCACGACGTGGAGCACGGGGCCCGACTCGGACTGACGGCACGGGTGCTGGGTCCCGTCGAGGCAGCCGGACTGGCTCCCGGATTGGTCGACCCGGAGCGGGCGCTGGGTGCCCTGTTCGTACCCTCCGACGGCGCGGTGGACCCCGTGCTGCTGACGCGGCTGCTGGTGGAGGAGGCGGAGCGGGCGGGAGCGCGCTTCCGCTTCAAGACCCACGTCACGGCACTCGCGCAGGAGCGGGGGCGGGT
>NZ_MUNH01000687.1:0-3006 GCF_002154615.1 Streptomyces recifensis | reverse complement strand
CCGCGAAGGGATGGGTCGCGCCCACCGGGTGACCGCGCTGGTGGACGCGACCCATCCCTTCGCGGAGCGCATCACGGCGAACGCGGCGGAGGCGGCACGCGTGGCGGGGGTCCCGCACGCGGTCCTGCGCCGCCCCGGCTGGGACCTCGACGACGACTGGCATCCGGTGGCCTCCCTGGAGGAGGCGGCGCGGCTCGTACCCCGCCTGGGACGACGGGTGTTCCTCAGCACAGGCCGGCTCGGGCTCGCGGCCTTCGCCGGCCTGACGGCCACCCGGTTCGTGGTGCGCTCGGTGGAGCCACCGGAGCCGCCCCTGCCTCCGCACTGTGAACTTCTGTCGGCGCGGGGCCCGTTCAGCCTCCCGGACGAGGTGGACCTGCTCCGCACGCACCGCATCGACGTCCTGGTGACGAAGGACAGCGGGGGAGCGGCGACGGCGCCGAAACTGGCCGCCGCCCGCTCGCTGTCGTTGCCGGTGGTCGTCGTACGCCGCCCAGAACTCCCCTCCGGCGTGCGGGCGTTGCCGGACGTGGAGGGTGTGCTGGACTGGCTGGCCGGGGTCATTCCCCCCGGGGGTGCCTGCGCAGCAGATAGGTGTCCATGATCCAGCCCTTGCGCTCCCGCGCCTCCGCCCGCACCCGCTCGATCTCCGGACCCGCCTCCGCGAGCGGACCGGAGACCAGGATCTCGTCCGGGGTGCCGATGTAGGCGCCCCAGTAGATGTCGATGTCCTCCCCGGCGTACTCCCGGAACGCCTGGTGGGCGTCGAGCATCACCACCACGTCGTCCACCCCCTCCGGGAGCCCCTCCGCCAGCCGCCGCCCGGTGGTGATCTGCACCGGCCGCGCCACCCGGTTCAGGCCGGTCCGGTGCCGGGCGACCAGCGCGGAGACGCTGCTGATGCCGGGCACCACGTCGTACGTGAACTCCACCGCGCCCCCCGCCAGCACCTCCTGCAGGATGCCGAGCGTGCTGTCGTACAGCGAGGGGTCGCCCCACACCAGGAACGCGCCCGTGCCGTCCTCCGCGACCTCCTCCGCGATGAGCCGCTCGTAGATCCCCGCGCGGGCGGTCCGCCAGTCCTCGACGGCCGGCGAGTAGGCCGCACCGCCCGCCCGCCGGTCCCGCTCCGGGTCCCGGGCCGCCACCACCCGGTACGACCCCTCGGGCAGATGCGCGTCCAGGATGTCCCGGCGCAGCTGCGTCAGATCACTCTTCACCTCGCCCTTGTCGAGCAGGAAGAACACGTCCGTGCCGCGCATCGCCTTGACCGCCTGCAACGTGAGCTGGTCGGGGTCGCCCGCACCGATACCGATGACATGAATCTTTCGCACCCACCGAGTCTGCCGCACGGGGTGAAGGACGCCGGATACGGGGGCGGTGACGGGAACCGGGAGGCCCGCGGGGCCGTGGTAATGATCACGGCGGGATCGACAGCGATCTTCCGCCCCCTCGATGACGGAGGCTCAGCGTGAAGAGAACGACCCGTGCGGCACTGCTCCTCGCGGCCACGGCCCTCACCCCGGCCCTCCTCCTCTCCACCCCCGCGTCCGCCGCCGTCGCGGCCACGACGGTCTCGGCCACGGCGTCCACCCCGGTGGACCAGATGTCCGACGACGACGTCCGGGTCGCCATCTCCCGCATACTCGCGGACCCGGCGAGCGGCAAGGCGGTCCTCCGCCAGGCCAACGCGGCACTGAACGGAACGATCGCGGACCAGCGAGCCTTCCTGGAAACCGGTTACCGCCTGGCGCAGGCCGAGGACGACCGCGTGGCCATCGCCCGCATTTTGGCGGACCCGCAGAGCGGCAAGGCCGTGAAGCGGGAGGCGAGCAAGGCGCTGGACGGGACGATGGACGACCAGCGGGCGTTCCTGGAGACCGGGTACCGGCTGGCGCAGGGCGAGGACGACCGGGTGGCCGCCCTACGCATCATCGCGGACCCGAAGTCCAGCCCGGCCCTCCGCGCCGCGGCCTCCGCCGCTCTCGACGGCACGCTGGAGGAGCTGCGGTACTTCGTCGCGGTGGGGCAGTACCAGGTGCACTAGCGCCCGGCGGGGAGTCGCTCCGGGGCGCACGTGGGTACTCGGCTCTTCCGGTGGGCCCGGACGGGCCGGGTCCCGCGGACGGAGGCAGCCGCCATGTACGACAGCCCCCTTGCAGGCCGTACCGTCGTCGTGACCGGGGCCGCGCGCGGCCTGGGTGCGGCCCTGGCACACGCGTTCGCCGAGCGCGGCGCGCGGCTCGCGTTGCTCGGTTTGGAAGGGCCGCAACTGGAGCGAGTGGCGGCATCGCTTCCGCCGCCGGTGATCGCCCTGGAGGTCGACATCACCGACTTCGGTGCCCTGGAGCGCGCGGCGGTGGAGGTACGGGAGCGGCTGGGGCGGCCGTCCGTCGTCGTGGCGAACGCGGGGATCGCCGAGGGCGGCCCCTTCGCCGGGTCCGCCCCCGAGTCCTGGCGGCGGGTGATCGACGTCAACCTGGTCGGCAGCGCCCTGACCGCGCGGGCGTTCCTGGACGACCTGCTGGCCACCTCCGGCTACTTCCTCCAGGTGGCGTCGCTGGCCGCGTTCGGCACCTCACCGATGATGAGCGCCTACTGCGCGTCCAAGGCGGGCGTCGAGTCGTTCGCCCGCTCCCTCCAGGCCGAGGTCGCCCACGAGTCCGTCGGCGTGGGCATCGCCTACATCAACTGGACCGACACGGACATGACCCGCGACGCCGACCACCACCCCGTCCTGCGTGAACTGCGCGCCCACATGCCGGCCCCGGCCCGCAAGGTGTACCCGGCGGAGGTGGTCGCCGAGCGCCTGGTCCGCGCGGTGGAGCACCGGCGCACGTCGGTGTACGTACCGGCCTGGCTACGGCTCGCCCAGTGGGGACGCGCGTTGATTCCACCGGTCGTGCGGCACGTCTCCAGCCGGACCCTGCCGCGCTTGCAGTCCGACCGGGCGCTGCCCCCCACGGGGCTGCTGGGGGCGGGGGGAGTGGCGGACGAGGAGCGGCG
>NZ_MUNH01000686.1:0-4333 GCF_002154615.1 Streptomyces recifensis | reverse complement strand
GCGGCCCCGGTCGGTGGCTGCCTCGGCAGCAGGGAGTTCTGGATGGCCAGCGCGACGGTGTGCTCGCGGTGGAAGCGGCTGGCGTGGTCCAGGCACCGCGCGGTGTGCGCGCAGACCTTCTCGAGGAGGACGATGTCCTCGCGGGAGAACGGGGCCGGCGTCTCGCCGCGGTAGAGCAGGAGCAGACCGAGTACCGTCCCCTCGCGCATGATCGGGGCCGCGAGCAGCCCGTGCGCCCCGGCCGCGCGCAGCAGGCGCTTCAGCGCCGGTTCGGCGTCCAGCCAGCCGGTGTCGGCCCCGATGTCGGTGGCGCGCGGAGTGTGATCGGTCAGAAGGGAGGCGAAGGGGCTCTGGTCGGCGGGCCACACATGGCTGCCCTCCGGGGCTCCGCTGCACGCGATCGGGCACAGCGGCTCGGGGTGGTGCCGGGCCGGTGGAGGGGGTTCGCCCTTGGCCATGTGCTCGGCGAGGGCGATGACGACGGTGTCGGCGGCGCCGGGGACGAGCGCGTCGGCGAGTTCGGCGCAGGTGGTGTCGTGGTCGAGGGTCTCCCCGACCTCGCCCTGGATGACCGCCAGCCGCCGCAGCGGGTCGGTGCCGGAGTCCGCCGCTTCGGGGGTGATGTCCGCGACCGTACAGATGAGCCCGGACTCCTCCTGTCCGGGCGGCACCGGGAAGAACGAGAGACACAGGGTCCGGGGGCCCAGCCGGGGGGTGGCCCGGGTGCGGACCAGCCGGTTCAGCGAGGCCACACCGCTGCTCCGTACGTCGCGCGCCTGAGCCGTCTCGGCCTCGGGGTCGCGCAGCGGAAGTACGTCGGTGAACACCTTGCCGGTCGGATCGGTGCCGGCCGTCAGGTGGTGCGCGGCCGCGTTGCACTCGGTGACTCGCAGCTCGTCGTCGAGGACGAGGATCCCCAGCGGCGAGGCCGCCAGCGCCTCACAGGCCACACGCATGGCCTGCGGGCAGGTCTCGAGGGTGCGCTCGCGTCGGGCGTCGCCTTCCATGGCACCTCCCCAACCAGCATGCGCAACACGCTGGCGGGGCGCATTCCGGGGGCACGACTCCGCCCGGGCGATCATCTTTCGCCGGGGCGGGGCCGGGTTCCGGGTCAGGCCGTGCGGCGGCGGACGACGCGGAAGGCGGTCAGGGCCAGGAGGGCCGCCACCGCGAGGACCAGGGCGCTGGAGGCGAGCTGGTACGGCCAGTAGTCGCCGGGGGTGAGGGTGTTGGTGAGGTAGGCGTCCTGGGGCAGGGCGTCGAAGAACATCAGGCCGAATACGCCGCCGGGGTGGAATCCGTCCACCCTGGAGAGCACCGGCAGGTCGAGCAGCAGCATGGCGCGGGACCGGACGAGCACGGCGGCCACCAGCCAGGTCAGCAGCGGGGCGGCGACGAGCGTCGGCCACAGGCGGCGCAGGTACGTGCCGGTCAGCGCGCCGGCCGCGACGCCGAGGACGACGTACGCGACGGTGACCGGGCCGATCGTGTAGTACGCGTTCTGCCGCTCGGCACCGTAGGTGAGCAGGTCGAGGTCGAAGGCGTGCACGACGCTCATCCGGTACAGCACCACCAGCGGGAGGGTCAGCACCACGACGATTCCCGCCAGCGTCGCCCAGCGGACGCCGAACCAGCGTCGGGGGGTCACCGTCTGGGTGAGGGCGAGGACCACACGCCGGGTCTCCCATTCACGTGCGGTCAGCACACCGGTGAGCAGCGCGGCGAACAGGGCGGGCTGGAAGGCGAGCATGGCGCCGTCACCCATGAGTTCCGCCGTCATGGTGTGGGCGTCATCCGCATAGCGTCCGAAGTGGTACGCCTGGCTGCCGACGTGGTTCCGCAGGGCGACGGCGTCGGCCCAGCCGTAGTAGTGGTACACGATCAGGACGCCGATGCGCAGGGCCAGCAGCAGGAGGATCACGCCGGGGACCCAGTACTGGCGCAGGGCGATCCCCGCGAGGGGCCGGAGGCGGCCGGGCCGGGGAGTCGTAGGGGCGGCGGCGATGGCGGCGCTCATGCGGCGGTGTCCTTGCGAGGCGGTAGGGAGGCGGGGAGGGACGGGCCGGTGAGGTGGGCGAGCACCAGCTCCTCCACGGAGGGCGGCCGCACCTCCCAGTCGGCGGGAAGCGGACCCCCGCGGCGGATCAGGGCGGTGGTGCCGCGCCCGGCGGGGCGGGACTCGACGACGGCATGACCGGCGAGCTGCCCGGCACCCCCGGCGAAGGCCACCACGGCGTGGGCGTCGGCCAGCTCGTCCATGTCGCCGCACAGCCGGGTCGTACCCGCGTCGAGAAGCAGCAGGTGGTCGCAGACGTCGGTCAGCTCGGACAGGATGTGCGACGACATGACCACCGTCGCGCCGGTGTCGGCGACGTGCGCCATGAGCAGGCCCATCAGTTCCTGGCGGGCGAGGACGTCCAGGTCCGCCATCGGCTCGTCGAGCAGCAGCAGGTCGGCCCGCTTGCCGAGGGCGAGGGCCAGGGCGATCCGGGTGCGCTCGCCGCCGGACAGGCTGCCGATACGGTCGCCCTTGCCGAAGCGGGAGGGGCCCGCGAACCGCTCGGCCAGTTCCGCGTCCCAGTGGCCCTCGTTGAGCCGCGCGCCCAGGCGCAGCGTCTCGGCGACGGTGAACCGGGGGAACAGCGGCCGGTCCTGCGCCAGGTAGGCGACCCGCGGATTGCCGACACGCGTGGGCCGGCCGAAGACCTCCAGGGTGCCGGTGGTGGGCCGCTGCAGCCCGACCGCCAGCTCCAGCAGGGTGGACTTGCCCGCGCCGTTCGGTCCGACGAGCGCGCAGACGACCCCGGCGGGGACGGCGAAGGTGCAGCCGCCGAGCGCGTCCGGACCACTGCGCCGGTATCTCCTGGTGACGCCGTCCGCGGCGAGCGCCGCTTCAGGACTGCTGGTGGGGAACGACATCGGGTTCCTTCGATGAGTACTTCGACGAGTAGAGGTCTTCGAGGACGGCGGTGAACAGCGCGGCGAGGTCCTCGCGCTCCAGCCCCGCCGTACGGGCCCGCGCCGCCACGTCCGCCAGTTCCGCCCGCCAGGGCGAGTCGCCGGAGGAGGAGCCGAGCGTGCCGGTGATGAACGTCCCGTGCCTGCGCCGGGTCTCGGCCAGGCCCTGGGACTCCAGCTCGCGGTACGCCTTGAGCACGGTGTTGGGGTTGAGCGCGGTCGCCTCCACGACCGCACGGGCGGTCGGCAGACGGTCACCGGGTTCCAACTGGCCCAGCCGAAGGGCCTGCTGGACCTGCTGGACGATCTGGACATAGCTGGGTACCCCGCTGGACCGGTCGATCCGGAAGGCGAACGCCACGAGTCAACCCCGCTTTCAACCAATGAACTAATGGAATGATGCATTGAGGGTTCCGCACACGTCAAGGCGCTCCTGGCGGCGAGATCACCGGCGACCCGGACGAGCCGGCCGGACTGTCCGGCCACCTCAACGTGCCGGGCCCGGACCTCGCCGGCGCGACACCGCGATGGGGGTTCCGTCCGGAGTGAAGGCCCGCTGGAAGGTGAAGGCGTGCGGCGCGGGGCCGTGGTCCCTGAGGTGCTCCAGCCTGGAGACCCCGTCCTGCCAGGTGGGTGTCACGTCGCCGGACACCCACCAGAAGACGTGATTGGGATGCCCCGTCCTCTCGAACCAGTCGTGACGCCTGTTCAGCGCTGCGCGGTGCAGGCCGGTGTAGAGGGCGTCGAAGGCGGGGCGCAGGCCGGTCCAGAGGGAGAGGGTGGCGGCCAGGGCGGTCGTCTGTGCCGTACGGCCCTTGTCGTACCAGGCCGGCACGGCGAAGTCCCCCCACGCACCCCAGTCGGCGCCGAACAGCTCACCCTGGTCGCCGGCCGCCGGTTCGGCATGGGCGAGGTATCCGGGGTGCCGGCCGATCTCCCGGTAGACGGCAGCACCGGTCTCGTAGAACTCACGCGTGAGCGGTGTGGCGTCGGCGAGGGGTGACCTCAGGACGCCGAAGGTGTACAGGGCTAGCTGGGGCATGCGTCTCTCCCTGGGCCGAAGTCCAGGTGAAGGTAGCGGCCGCTGCGGGCCCTGTCGAAGTTGCGTTTCTTCTTCCCAAGTGGCCTTCTGCCGAAGCCGGAGACCATGCGGGCGCACATGGGGGCGGAGTACACCCCGACCGCGACGTTTGGCAACCTTCGGATGACCCCGTGGACCCGTACAGGCGACCGGGACGCTCCCCGGCCGAGGCTCTGCGGCAGGCTGGTGGTGCGGGGCGGGCCGAGATCCACCGGGAGGACGTCATGGGCGGGGCACGAACAGCGCGGTTCCGGGCGGGGCTGGCCGCCCGGCTGCTCGCACGGTGCGCCGTGG
>NZ_MUNH01000685.1:0-634 GCF_002154615.1 Streptomyces recifensis | reverse complement strand
CCTGCGCACCGCCGCCCAGTACGAGAAGGGCCTCGACAACGCGCTGCCCGGCGGCGAGAACACCGTCAAGGTGCTCACCGCGCACAAGTCCAAGGGGCTGGAGTGGGACGTAGTAGCAGTCCCCGGCCTGGTGAAGGGCACCTTCCCCAGCGCCCAGGGGCGCGAGAAGTGGACAGCGCAGGCCAAGGTGCTCCCGCACGCCCTGCGCGGCGACACCGCCACGCTGCCCGACGTCGTCTCCTGGGACGCCAAGGGCATCAAGGGCTTCCACGAGGCCATGAAGGAGCACCAGCTCACCGAGGAGCTGCGCCTCGGCTACGTCACCTTCACCCGCCCCCGCTCCCTCCTGCTCGGCTCCGGCCACTGGTGGGGTCCCAGCCAGAAGAAGCCCCGCGGCCCCTCCGACTTCCTCCAGGCCCTGCACGACCACTGCGCCGCCGGGTACGGCGAGACCGAGGTGTGGGCGGATGCCCCCGAGGAGGGCGACGAGAACCCCGCCCTGCACACCGCCGACGCCGACCAGGCATGGCCGCTGCCCCTGGACGCCACCGCCTTCGAACGCCGTCGCCGGGCCGCCCGCACCGTCCGCGCCCACCTCCAGGCCCCGCCCACCGCCGCCCCGGTTCCGTACGAC
>NZ_MUNH01000684.1:0-736 GCF_002154615.1 Streptomyces recifensis | reverse complement strand
CGATTTGACCGGCAGCCACCGACTTGCCACGAACAGTGACGAGGCTCTAGCGTGCCCGCATAACGAACAGCCCCCGCCAGGCGCTACCAACACCTGCGGGGGCTTGACCTACAAGATCGATCGGACTCGATCCCGTGGCTGAAGCCAAGCTTAGCCCTGCCCCTCAGCAGGCGCACGCGTCCCCGCACCCGATGGCCAACCCCGGCTACGGCAAGCGCTCGGCGCCGGACCAACTCCAGCGGAACAGGGGTGACTTCACGCATCTTCCGCCCCGCGAGGCGGCCATTGCGGCGTACATCGACCGCCTGCCGGAGGGCGCCGACATCTCGGTGAAGACACTGGCCAAGACACTCCCGTACGGCCAGTGCGCGCTGCGTACGGCTCTCAACCGCCTGCAGAACGCGGGGCACTTGAGGCGAGGCAGGGAACGTCTGGACTCGGAGGGGACCGGCCCCCGCTGGATCACCCGATCGTGGTTCTCCCGTACCGCCCGCGACGACGGATGGTGGGCCTCGTTCGCACGAGGCGACGTCACGGACCCCCCACCGAGGCAGACCCGCTCCCGAGCCCACATCCTGCTGGCCGCCCTGGGCCGCAAGACCCCGTCTCTGTCCCTCTCAGCCGCCGACTGCGCCAACCTGGCCCCGCTCCTGACGGAGTGGTTCACCCGCGGCGCCACCGACGACGCCATCCTCCGCGCCCTGACCGACGGCCTGCCCTCCCCCATCCACCACCC
>NZ_MUNH01000683.1:0-2640 GCF_002154615.1 Streptomyces recifensis | reverse complement strand
TCCGCGGCGGTGGCCGCGTCGGCCGCGCGGGCGGCGGTGAGTTCGGCGCGGGACTCGGCGGCGGCCGTCTCACGGGCGTGCTCGACGGCCGCGCGGGCCGCCTCGCGGGCGGTGTCCCAGGCGGCGACGGCCGTCTTCTCGGCGTCGCTGGCGGCGAGCGCGGCCCGCGCGGGGTCGGCGTCGGGAGCGGTGTCGTCCAGCCAGCCCGCGCGGACCGCCTCGGCCGTCTCCTGCTCGACCTCGGTGAGGCGCTGGCGCAGGTGCCCGATCTCGCTGCGGGCGCGCTGGGCGTCGGTCGCGGCGGAGGTGGAGTCGCGGTACGCGGCGTCGCTGACCTCCTGGAGCGCGGCGGAGCGCTCCTCCTCCTCGTTGGCGAGCGCCTCGGCGTTCCCGGCGGCCGCGTGCAGGGCGCGTACCAGGTCGACGGCGGCCCTGGCGCGGGCGGCGAGTGCGGGCGCGGCGTCCCGCTCGGCCTCCTGGATGGCGGCGGCGACGCGGGCGACCCGGTCGGCGGCGGCGCGGTGGCGCAGCACGACCTCGGCGGCCTGCCAGGCGGAGTGCAAGGTGCGGGCGTCGGCCAGCTCGCGCTTCTGCGCGGCGGCGGCCTTGTCGGCGGCGGCCAACGCCAACGAGGCATTGCGGTAGGCGAGTTCGGCCGCGATCAGCGAGCTGCGCTCGCGGGCGCCCTCGTTGTGCGTGACGGTGTCGGCGGCGGCCGTGACCTGCTGGGCGAGGTCGGTGGCGCGGACCCGCTCGCGCACGGCCCGCGCGGACAGCCGCCGGGCCAGGGTGCGGGTGCGGCGCTCGGCACCGGTGTGCACCTCCCGCGCGCGGGTGCGGGCGTCGGTCGCCTCGACGATCCGGCCGAGCAGGTCGACCGAGCCCGCGGTGAAGTCGCGTTCCGCGATGAGTTCGGCGCGGCGGCCCAGCTTGTTGCCGAAGCCGCCGACGAGGTCGGCCAGGCCGTCGGTGTCACGGGTGTCGGTGACGGCGCGCAGCAGCAGGTCGGTGAAGTCGGAGTCCTTCTTCACCGCGAAGAGGCCGGCCGCCTCGCCCTCGTCGGCGTTCATCTCCCGCTGGTAGCGGAAGAGCTCGGGGTCCAGGCCCAGGTCGCCGAGGTGCTCGGTCCAGCGCTCGTGGGTCTCCTCCCAGTGCGCCTCCAGGTGCGGGTAGTTCCTGCCCGCCTCGGTGAGGGCGTCCCGGAAGCCCTTCATGGTGCGCCGGCGCCCCTGCGCCCCGGAGGCGCCCTCCACCAGCGGCCGTACGGCGGTGGACTCCGCGACCGGCAGGCTGTCCAGGCTCAGACCCGGGCCGGGCCGGAACGAGTACCAGGCTTCCGCGAACTTGCGCGGGTCGCCCGAGACCTGACGGCCGCGCCACTCACTGACCTTGCCGACGACCACGCACTCGCCGGTCTGCACATGCTGCCATTCCAGCGCGACGTGTCCGCAGTCGTCGGCGAGCAGGAACTTGCGCAGCACGCCGGAGCTGGCGCCGCCCAGGGTGTTGCGGTGGCCGGGCAGCATCACCGAGAAGATCAGCTTGAGCAGGACGGACTTGCCGCCGCCGTTCTCCAGGAACAGCACACCGGCGGGCGCGGGACGGCGCGGCGGGCCGACCGGCTCCTCCTCGAAGAACTCCGCCTGCGTGGGCGCCGGATCGGGCACGGGGGCACCCACACCGCGCAGGTCGAGCACGGTGTCGGCGTAGCGCGCGCCGGCGGGCCCGATGGAGTAGAGGCGGACGCGGGACAGCTCGTACATGGCGGACTCTCGTGAGGTCTTCGAAAAGGTGCGGGCGGGTCAGGAGTGGAAGGGCAGCCCGGCGTCGGCCACCAGGTCCAGGTCGTCGGTGTCCTCGGCGGGCAGCAGGGTGGCGGTGCCGCCGGTCTCGGTCACCACGCCCAGTTCCAGCAGTTCGCTGAGCGCCGCGCCACCCGCCATGTCCCGCACCTGCAACTGGTAGCGGGCGGTGGTGCGGTAGGTGCCGCCGTGGTCGTCGCCGGTGCGCTGGAGGAACCCGGACTCGGTGAGGAAGCCGAGCGCCTTGGCGACGATGCCGGTGGTGGAGGCGGCCGGGCGCCGGGCGTCCTTGGTGGCGCCGGTGGCGCTGCGCCGGGCCCAGATCCGCCAGGCGGCCTCCAGACCGGGGGCGTCGCTCACCGGGTCGGTGTTCTCCCCGGACTGCTCGGCCCGCTCCTCCAGCCTGCGGCACGCCTGCCGTACGAAGGCGTCCACACCGTTGACCGTGACGCGCCCGATGTAGGAGTCGTCGGCCAGGTCCTCGGGCCGGGGGAACGCCAGCGCGGCGACGGCCAGGTGGGCCAGGCCGTGCAGGAACCGGTCGGCGGAGTCGGCGGTGGTACGGCGGGCGTAGTCGCCCATCCGCACCGCGAACACCGAGTCCTCGGCTGCCGTCACGGCCATCCCGGCCCGCGCCGACACCTCCAGCACCACGAGCCCCAGCCCGGTCGCCACGGCATCGGCGAGCCGCGCGAACGCCCCGTCCTCCCGGTACCGCCG
The DNA here is from genome assembly GCF_002154615.1 of Streptomyces recifensis. NCBI lineage: Bacteria > Bacillati > Actinomycetota > Actinomycetes > Kitasatosporales > Streptomycetaceae > Streptomyces > Streptomyces recifensis. The sequence continues at coordinate 118 of NZ_MUNH01000683.1, read as the reverse complement.
CAACAGCTCGGTGTACTCCTGGTCCCGCGCGGGCTGCAACTTCGGCTGCAGCCCGAACGCCACCAGCCGCGCCGCGTCGGCGGCGTCGGCGGGGGTGACGGCCGGCGGCGCCGCCGGC
>NZ_MUNH01000682.1:0-1547 GCF_002154615.1 Streptomyces recifensis | reverse complement strand
GCCGACGGCGGTCAGGGCGAGGTCGGCGCGGTGGGCGCGCTGGGTGACGAGCAGGCAGAGATCGACCGCGGAGCCGGTGACCCGTTGCGCGGCGTCCTCGGGACCATGGGTCCACAGCTCGCCCGAGGGGGCGCGGACCTCGACGCGGAACTCGTCCTCCGGCGCGGGCAGTCCCCGTACCGCGAAGGCGAAGTCCCGGGCCCGCACACCGATGCGGACCACATGCCGGAGCCGGTCGGTGGGTGCGCGCCGCACACCCAGGGCGTCGGCCACGTCCTGGCCGTGGGCCCAGGTCTCCATGAGCCGGCCGGTGGCCATGGCGGCGGCCGACATGGGCGGCCCGAACCAGGGGAACCGGGTGTGCCGCGCGGCCGCCTCCCGCAGGGCGTGGTCCAACTCCCGCCGGCCGTCCCGCCAGCGGGTGAGCAGTTCGGCGGGGCCGAGCCGGACGCCTTCCTCGGCGCCGTCGTCCACGAAGGTGCCGGGCGACGTGAGCGCCTGCTCGGCGAACTTCTGGAAGGCCGCCTGGTCGCTCATGGCGAGCAGGGCGGCCCGGTCGGTCCAGTGCAGATGGGCGATCTGGTGGGCGATGCTCCAGCGCGGAGCGGGCGTCGCGCGTGCCCACTCGCTCTCGGTCAACTCGGCTACGAGCAGGTCGAGTTCCCGGCTTTCCTCACGCAGGTCGTCGAAGACGGGCGTCGGATCGGACATGGGCAGGAGCATGGCAGCGGGGGCAGAAACAATCAAGCATGCTTGCATTAATCGGGGGGAGTGAGGTGCCGGAAAACAGGTGCGGCCGGATCGTGTCCTCCGGCTAGGTTCACCGGATGCGCGTATTCACGGACCCCACGGAGCTGCGACGACTGGTGCGGGACGGGCTGGGGGCGGGGTGCCGGGTCACGGGTGTGGAACGGCTGCGCGGGGGCTCGAAAAAGGGGGTGTACCGGTTGGCCCTGACCGGGGTGGGCGCCCCGCCGACCGTGATCGCCTACAGCTGGGCCCCACAGGAGAACTACTGGCCGAGTGTGCCGACGCCCCACGCCTGCGGCCTGGCGCCGTTCCTGTCCGCGCACCACACCCTTCAGGCGGCCGGTGTGCGCACCCCACACGTCCTGTACGCGTCCGAACCCGATGACCTGGCCCTGGTGGAGGACATCCCGGGCGACACCCTGGAGGCGGCCTTCACCACCGACCCCGCCCGAGCGGCGAAGGCCCTGAGCGAGCTGGCCGTGGCGCTGGACCACATGGCCGCGCACACCTCTCCGGCGGACCACATCAGCGAGGACGTGACCCTGACCCGAGCCCTCCACGACCTCACCGAGGCAGCAACCCGCGACCCGCGCATCAACGCGGCGGCCCCGGCCCTGGCCAACCGCCTGCACGAGCTGCACGCGGCGCTGACCCCCCGCGCCACCTACTCCCTGGTCCACGGCGAACTAGGCCCCGACCACATCCTCCTCACCCCCGACGCCCACCCCGTCCTGATCGACATCGAGTCCCTCACCCACTCCGACCCCGAACAGGAACACGCCTACCTACGCCTGCGC
>NZ_MUNH01000681.1:0-584 GCF_002154615.1 Streptomyces recifensis | reverse complement strand
CGCCTCCGTGTGGGAGCTGCGGCTGGACGGCGTGGCCCACGAGGAGGCCAAGGCCGCCACCGAGGCGTTCATGGCGGCGGAGACGGTTCAGGTGCAGCGGATGGCCAAGAACGGCGTCCGTACGTTCGACGCCCGCGCCGCCGTCGTCACCCTGGAAACGCGGGACGAGTCGGCTGATAGGCCCAGCGACCGGCCCTGTGCGATACTGCGCCTGGTTGTTCGGCACGTGACGCCTGCCGTACGACCCGACGACGTCCTGTCCGGTCTTCGCGCCGTGGCCGACCTGGCGCCGCCGGTCCCCGCAGCGGTGACCAGGCTGGCGCAGGGGCTGTTCGATGAAGAGACCGGCACGGTGACCGACCCGCTCGCGCCCGACCGCGAGGCAGCCACGGCCCCGAAGGCCGAACCCGCTGCCGCCGCGACGGTGCCGGCGCCGGAAGGTCCCGCGTAGGGACGGACGCCGTAGCGCCGCCCTCTGATCCGGGTGCCACCTGGGTCGGGCAGCGCACCGACCAGAAGACTTTCGCCAGGCCGTACCGACAAGGCGTACGGAACCGGCGAGACAGGACACAGAGTGCTCCCGT
>NZ_MUNH01000680.1:575-748 GCF_002154615.1 Streptomyces recifensis | reverse complement strand
GTCCTCGGCGACCAGCTCGATACGGAGCGTGCCGTCCTCGGCGATCACCACGGACTTCTCGGTGGAGCGGAAGTCGTTCTCACCCATGGTGGCCACGTTGGTCCTGGACTCGGGGGTCCAGGCGCCCATGCGGTGCGGGTGGGTCTTGGCGTAGTTCTTCACCGAGGCGGGGG
>NZ_MUNH01000680.1:0-477 GCF_002154615.1 Streptomyces recifensis | reverse complement strand
GGCCTGCGCGGCGTACGCCTGGATCACCGGCAGGAACGAATGGGTCGCCAGGGCCGGCGCTTCGTCCGTGTAGGTGTAGATGATGGTCGAGTCAGTCACCGGGTGCTCCGCTCCACGTCTGCAACATTGCTCGACATCAAGATATCTCGTGACCGGGTCCGGTTCGACAGGGGTCCGGTGCGGGCCGCTCAGCGCGCGCCGCCGGTCATCTCCCGCTCGATCCAGCGGCAGATCACCTCCACGACGTACACATGCTCGGCGCGGGTGAGGTCCCGGCCCTTGGGGATGCCGTGGCAGCGCAGCAGACAGGTCCGGCAGCAGGTCCCGGTGGCGTGCTGGGCGACGAAGACGGGGTGCCCCCGGTACGGGGTCTGCTTGCCGTCCTTGTACGGCCGGGCCGGGGCGAGCCGTCCCGCGATCAGGTCGTACGCGTGCCAGCGGATCGTGGCCGGGCCCTTCAGCTCGGCGGTGACCCGG
>NZ_MUNH01000679.1:0-1216 GCF_002154615.1 Streptomyces recifensis | reverse complement strand
CTGTGCCGGACCACGTTGGTCACCGCCTCGCGCACCACCCAGCCGAGCAGCGCCTCGGTCTGCGGGGCCAGCGGCGCCCCCGACTGCCGTACCACCGGCTCCACGCTCGCCGCCGCCAGTGCCGAGCGGGCGCGGGTCAGCTCGGTGGACAGGCTGCCCTCGCGGTAACCGGTCACCGCCTCCCGGATCTCGGTCAGCGCCTGCCGGCCCACCGACTCGATGTCCCCGATCTGGGCCAGCGCCGCGTCCAGATCGCGTCCGGCCAGCCGCCGCGCGGCCTCGGACTTCACCACGATCACCGACAGGGTGTGGCCCAGCAGGTCGTGCAGATCGCGGGAGAAGCGCAGCCGTTCCTTCTCCACCGCCCGCCGTGCCAGCTCCTCGCGCGCGGCCCGCAGTTCGCGCACCGCCTCCGACAGGCTGAGGATCGCCGCCGTGACCATGCAGGACAGGAAGGTCGCGTACCCGATGTTCGGCGCCTCCCGCCAGCCTTCGCGCAGACCCGCGAGGACCGCCGCGTACGCCGCGAGCAGCAGGCCGGTCCTGCCGAGGTGCCGGCCGCGCAGGGTGGCGCCGGTGGCGAGGCCGAGCAGCGGGAAGAACAGCAGCCAGTTGCCGCCGTAGCCGACCGCGAGCCCCGTGGTCACCAGGCCCATGGCCAGCAGGGCCAGCCGGGTCGACAGGGACTGACGCTTCTCGCGGTCGAAGGCGCGGAACGTGACGTAGACGTACAGGGAGTTGAAGACGAGCAGGCCCAGGCCGCCGATCCACGGGTTCTCCGCCTTGCCCTGGAGCAGGTTGGAGAACGAGCCCAGCCCCATCAGCAGCCAGGGCAGCAGTGCGAAGCCGGTCGGCGGGGGCCCCGCGTGGCCGGCACCCCGCGTACACCTCGCCGAGCGCCGCCGCCGCGCCCACCACGTCATGTCCGTGCCCTTCGGCCTCTCCCGCTCCACCGCGCCCGGCCGGTCGGCGGGACGACGCTCCAGGGTAGGGAACGGGAACCGTCGCCCGCGCCGGGCGGATCGCGTCTGTGTCATGTCTACGACGTTAGGAGCGGAGCGCCGCCGCGGGCAGAGGCGTACGTACGGACTCCGGCAGTACAAATGTCACGGCCGGCCATGACGAAGGGGCGGGGTGCGAGCCGTGTGGCCCGTACCCCGCCCCTCGCCGTACTCGATCAGACAGCCGTCCCGGCGGTCCCGCCGCCCGGGCGGCG
>NZ_MUNH01000678.1:0-1046 GCF_002154615.1 Streptomyces recifensis | reverse complement strand
ACCTCGCGGGCGTGATCAAGGCCCCCTGCCGGGTCGTCTGGGCCGCCGACGAACCCCGCCGCGCGGGCTGGGCCTACGGCACCCTGCCCGGCCACCCCGAGGACGGCGAGGAAGCGTTCGTCGTCGAGCGCACCGGCGACGGCACGGTCTGGCTCACGGTCGCCGCCTACAGCCGCCCCGCCAAGTGGTACACCCGCACCGCCGGACCCGTCGCCCGCGCCCTCCAGCACGCCTACGCCCGCAGATGCGGCGCCACCCTGAAGCGCCTGTGCGCGGACGAGGACGAGAGCTAGGGCGTGTCCGTACGGCGAACCTGCCGGGGGCGAGCGGGACGGCCCGCCCTCCGGCAGCGGACCCTCAGCGCAGCAGCACCCCCGCCGACTCCACCGCCTCCTCCGAAGGTGCGGTGACCAGGCCCGTCTCCGCCGTGGAGGCGAGGAGGCGGTGGGCGGGGAGGATGCGGACGGTGTAGCCGAAGGGGCCGGTGCGGTCGAGGAAGAGGGGGCCCTCGTAGAGCCAGCGGCCCTCCAGGTCGGGGTTGCCGACCGGCTTCAGCGGGTTCGTGCCCGCGTCGGTGATGCGGTCGCCGGAGTCCACCCGGCCGGAGACCACCTGCACCTCCACGTCGTCCGGGGTCAGCTCACCGAGCCCCACCCGCACCCGCAGCCCGACACTGGAGCCCAGTTCCGCCGTGGCGGTGGGCGCGGTGGTCTCCACATGGTCCACGCTCACACCGGGCCATGCGGCACGCACCCTCGCCTTCCAGTCGGCCAGGTCGCGCGCGGTGCCCGGGGCGAGCGCGCGGTGGGCCTGGGCGGCCGGGGCGTAGAGGCGCTCGACGTACTCGCGGACCATGCGGCCGGCCAGCACCTTCGGGCCCAGCAGGGTGAGGGTCTGGCGGACCATCTCGATCCACCGGTCGGGCAGCGAGGCGCGGCCGCGCTCGTAGAAGCGGGCGGTGACCCGGCCCTCCAGGAGCTCGTACAGCGCGGCGGCCTCGATGTCGTCCCGGCGCTCGTGGTCGGTGGCCGCGCCGTCCGCCGTGG
>NZ_MUNH01000067.1:0-17718 GCF_002154615.1 Streptomyces recifensis | reverse complement strand
CGACGGCGAGCTGCTGCGCTACGCGGCCCGCTTCGGTCTGCTCGCCCACAAGGACGACCAGATCGACGAGCACGACCGTTACGCCATCCGGGCGGGGTTCTGGCGGGAGTTCGACGTCCCGGCCGCGGCGGAGAACGCCACCGCCGGGGAGTGAACGCGCCCTGACCGGCGGATGCCGAGATGAGGTGCCCCAAAGGCGAGTAAAGGGGCCGCACCGCGTAGTCTCGTCCCTCGTGACCACGCGCGCGGGAGAGCCACTCAGGTACGACGACGTCGTACGCGTGCGCGCGCTCAGCAAGACCTATCCCCCCGTCAAGGGGCGGCGCGGAGCCGCCGGGGCGCCCGAGGTGCGGGCCACCGACCAGGTCACCCTGGACGTGCGGCACGGCGAGATCTTCGGGCTGCTCGGCCCGAACGGCGCGGGCAAGTCCACCCTGGTCCGCCAGCTCACGGGGCTGCTGCGCCCCGACTCCGGCAGCGTCGAGATCCTCGGCCACGACATCGTGCGCCACCCCGAGCGGGCCGCCCGCATCCTCGCCTACCTGGGCCAGGAGTCCTCCGCGCTGGACGAGCTGACCGTGGCCCTCGCCGCCGAGACCACCGGCCGGCTGCGCGGCCTGGAGGCACGCGCCGCCCGCGCAGAACGCGACGCCGTACTGGACGAACTGGGCCTCGCCCCGCTCGCCGGACGCCCGCTGAAGAAGCTGTCCGGCGGCCAGCGGCGGCTGGCCTGCCTGGCCGCCGCCCTCGTGGGCGCCCGCCCCCTGCTGGTGCTGGACGAGCCGACCACCGGCATGGACCCGGTGGCCCGGCGCGCCGTCTGGGCCGCCGTCGACCGGCGCCGGGCCGAGCAGGGCGCGACCGTGCTGCTGGTCACCCACAACGTCATCGAGGCCGAGACCGTCCTCGACCGGGTCGCCGTGCTCGACGAGGGCCGGGTGATCGCCTGCGACACTCCGGCCGGGCTCAAGGAGCGGGTCTCCGGAGAGGTGCGGGTCGAGCTGGTCTGGCGGGAGCGGGCGCCGCTGGAGGTGCCCGAGGTCGCCGACTTGCGCGAGCGGGCCGTGGAGGCCGGGCGCCGCTGGACGCTCCGGCTCGCCCCCGAGGAGGCGCGAGCCGCGGTCGCCACCGTCACCGGCGGGGCCGCCTTCGCCGCGCTGGACGACTTCACCCTCGCCACGCCGAGCCTGGAGGACGTCTACCTCGCCCTCGGCGGGGCCGCCCGGCAGGGGCTGGTGAAGGCGTGAGCGCGGTCCTGATCGCATCCGTATGGTCCCTCGGGGACGTCTGTCCGGCCGCCGTCGGGAAGAGGAGCAGCGCGTCGTGAGTGTCGTACCCGCCGAGGTCCTGCCGGGCACCGCGACGAGCGGGCCGGGGCAGGCGCGGCGCGCGGCCGAGCTGGGCCCGCCCGTGCGGCTGTGGCCGTCGCTCGCCGCCGTCTACCGGGCCCAGCTGTCGCGGGCCCGGGTGGCGCGCATCCCGCTGCTGTTCGTGGCGACCTTCCAGTCGGTCGGCATCGCCGTGATGATGCGGGGCGTCGTGGACAGCGGGCCCGAGGCGCAGGCCGTGGTCGCCGGGTCCTCGGTGCTGGTCGTCGCCTACGTGGCGCTGAACCTGCTCTCGCAGTACTTCGGCCAGTTGCGGGCCAGCGGCGGGCTCGACCACTACGCCACGCTGCCGGTGCCGCCGGCCGCCGTGGTACTGGGCGCGGCGGCCGCGTACGCCTCCTTCACCGTGCCGGGGACGCTGGTCACCGCGGTCGTGGGCTGCGCGCTGTTCGGGCTGCCGCTGTCCAACCTCTGGGTGCTGCTGGCGGTGATCCCGCTGGCCGGGGCCGCGCTGTCCGGGCTCGGCGCCGCGTTCGGGCTGCTCGCCCCGCGCCCCGAACTCGCCACGCTGCTCGGCCAGCTCGGCATGTCGGCGGCGCTGCTGCTCGGCGTGCTGCCCGCCGACCGGATGCCCGGCGTCGTGCGCTTCGCCCGCGACCTGCTGCCCTCGACCTACGGGGTGGAGGCGTACGCGCGCACCTTCGGCCCGGACCCCGACTGGGCGGTGGTCCTCGCTGACCTGGGCGTGTGCGCGGGCGTCGGAGTGATCTCGCTGGCCGTGGCGACCCGGGCGTACCGCAGGGCCGCCGTCCGGTGACGCGGCGCGCGACGCGACCTGGCACGATGTCAGGGTGACCGCACCGCTGACTCCGCCACCGCCGCCGCACGACGACTTCGCGCATCAGCACGGAGGGGGCCCCTCGGGCGGGACACCGGTCGCGGACCCGTACGGACAGGACGGCCCCGGTATGAAGACCGAAGTACGCGAAGCCGTCGTCGTGGCCGTGGCGGTGGCCCTCTCCGGGGTGCTGCTGGGGCTGCTGTGGTGGTGGCTGGCCCCGCACGTACCGCTCGTCGGTGAGGAGACCGACCGGAGCTGGGTGGTCTACCTCAAGGACACCGAGGGCGAGCAGGCGGCCGGGGTGGACGGCACCTTCGCCCTGCTGGGCCTGGCGTTCGGCCTGATCAGCGCGGTCCTGGTGTTCCTGCTGCGGCGGCGCGGGGGTGTGCCGCTGGTGGTGGGCCTCGGTGTCGGCGGGCTGCTCGCCTCGCTGCTGGCCTGGCGGCTCGGGGTCTGGCTGGGCCCGACCTCGGACGTCATCGCGCACGCCAGGGCGGCCGGCGCCGGCGTCACCTTCCCGGCCCCGCTCCGGCTCGGCGCCAAGGGCGCCCTGCTGGCCTGGCCGCTGGGCGCGCTCCTGGTCCACCTGGGCCTGACGGCCCTCTTCGGCCCCCGCGACCCCGACCCGTACGAACGGGGACCCTACGACCACGAGCCGCAGGGCCCGTACGGGACGCCGTCCGCGTAGGCGGTCAGCCGCGGCCGATGGGCGCCAGCACGGCCTTCGTCAGGGCGGCCAGGTCGGCCGGGGCGAGTTCGACCTCCAGGCCGCGCCGGCCCGCCGAGACGCAGATCGTGGGGTGGGCCCCGGCCGACTCGTCCAGCACGGTGGGGAGCTTCTTGCGCTGGCCCAGCGGCGAGATGCCGCCGCGTACGTAGCCGGTGGTGCGCTCGGCGAGCGCCGGGTCGGCCATCGCCGCCCGCTTGCCGCCGACGGCCGCCGCCAGCGCCTTGAGGTCCAGCGTGCCCGAGACCGGGACCACGGCGACCGTCAGCGCGCCGTCCACGTCGGCCACCAGCGTCTTGAAGACCCGGTCGGGGGAGACGCCCATCGCCTCGGCGGCCTCCTCGCCGTAGGAGGGGTGGGCCGGGTCGTGCTCGTAGGAGTGGACCCTGTGGTCCACGCCCGCCGCGGTGAGGGCCACCGTGGCGGGCGTGCCGCCCGCCTGCTGCTTCTTGGACTTCTTCGCCATCGCGGGTGCCGGCCCTCTGTTCCGTCAGTTCAGACTGGTGCGCGCCCGCGTCAGCTCGAACGCGGGCAGTGACGGCAGACTACGGATGATCGCCGTCTCCGCGCGAAGCAGTTTCAGCTCGTCCCGCAGCCGGGACGCGGTGTCCGGTGCCTGGAGGAGCCGCTGCTTGGTCGGGGTGTCCAGCACCATCGCGGCCGCCACCAGGTAGGAGATCACACCGGGGTCGTCCGGCAGGTCGGAGTCGGCGGAGATGGAGCGCTCATGGGCGCCCGCCAGCCGCTTCTGGTACTGCTGGAAGGAGCGCAGCACCCCCTCGGCGAGCGCGCCCGCCTCGTCGCCGGGCTCCTCGGGCAGCTCCTCCACCTCGGCGGTGAGGAACGCCCCCGAGTCGTCGACCGAGAGCAGCCGGACGCGGGTGGTGCCGGTGCACAGCACCTCGAAGGTGCCGTCCGGACGCTCCCGGATGGTCGCGGCGTCCGCCACACAGGCCACCCGGTGCAGCGCCTTGAGCGGGTCGGGGCCGAAGCCGGCCGCCGGGCCCTCCTCGGTGTCGGCGTCGGGGTCGGGCAGCCCCGTGGCGCTCGGCGCCAGCTGGTGGCCGTCGCGGATCGCCACGACGACGAACCGGCGCGGCTCGTCCTCCGGGGTCTTCAGCAGCTCGCGCATGATGGCGCGATACCGCTCCTCGAAGACGGACAGCGGCAGTACGAGTCCCGGGAACAGCGCCGTGTTCAGCGGGAAGAGGGGCAGGCGGGCGGTGGTCACGACGCCCCAGCCTAATGGTCCGGCGCGCGGGAGCGCCCGCGGCGCCAGCGGCAGTCTCACCGATCCCGGCCCGGCCGGCCCCCCGCCGGCCCCCGTCGGGCTCAGACGTGGGCGCGCGGCGGGGCCGGAAGCAGGGCGGCCAGGGCGGCGGGCGGCGCGTCGGTCAGCAGGGCGTCGCGCAGCCGCAGGAAGTGCCCGAGCGGGTCCTCGGACACCCGGCTCCAGGGGTACGAGGTGGCGTACGGGCCGATCAGCGCGAGCTGGGTGCGGGCCTCCTCCCAGCGCTCCAGCCGCAGCAGGACGTAGAGCAGCTTGTTGCGGACCTGGGCGAGGCGGGGGTCGGCGGCCGGGAAACGGGCGGAGAGTGCCGCCGCGCGGTCGGCGGCCGCGAGCAGCCTCTCGCGGGGCACCTCGGGGCCGCAGGCGTCGGTGAGGTAGCCGAAGGCGGCCCGCAGCGGGAGCGCCTGCACCAGCGAGCCGGGCGGGGCGTCCTGGGCGGCCGGTTCGGCGAAGTCGAAGCACTCGCGGTGCGAGCCGTGCCAGAAGGTGGCCAGATAGCGCAGCGCCGCCACATGGCAGCCGTAGTGGTGCGGGGAGCGGCGTACGGCCGCCTCCCACAGCTCCTCGAAGTAACGGTGGCCCGCGCGGGAGCCGCGCGCGTGGTCCAGCGCGATCCGCCAGGGCACCGGGTCGCGGTCGTCGGCCCGGGCGGCGGCCGTGATCAGCGGGCTGGCCTCGCGCAGCAGCTCGGCGCGGCCCGGCGAGGGCCAGGCGCGGTCCACGGCCAGCTGGGCGCCCACGAGCAGCACGCCGGGGTCGCCGGGGTCGGCCGCCCGCCAGGCCTCGAACCACTCGGGGCGGGAGCGGGCGAAGGCGGCGAGCCGGGTGGCGTAGACGTCGCGCTCCTCCCACTGGGCCCCCGCGCGGGTGGCCGCGAGCAGGGCGGCGGCGACCGTGAACTCGCCCTGCCCGGCCGCGACCAGGGCGGGGGAGAGGCGGTCGTCGGGCGCGTCGAGGATGACGTCGTCGGCCGGTGCGGGGGAGTCCGGGCGCGAGGCGCGTCGTGTCTTCCGGGTGGGGCGGAGGAACGCCGGCAGCAGAACCATGGTGCCGACCATTGAAAGTCCGCAGGTCGGGCCCGCGCCAGAGGGTTGCGGCAAGTTGCGGAAGGTTGTGCCGCCGAGGGTCAAGGAACCGCAAAAAGGTGGCTTTTCCACTATTGTCAGGCCCCTGCCACCAAAAAGCCGCCACGGACCCCACGCGATCCCTTGGCCTCAGCTCCGCCGCAGCAGCCGGGTCGCCCCCGCCGCCACCGCCGTCGCCAGCACCCAGCCCAGCATGATCAGCGCCGCCGCCAGCCACGGCCACGCACCGCGCAACCGCCACTGGTCGAGCTGGCCCAGGTCGATCACCGGCAGCAGCAGGTCCAGCGTGAGCAGCGCCGGGCTCCACGCCGGATGGTCCTCGGAGTGCGCCGGGGGCGGGTCGGCGTGCGCGAAGGCCAGCGTGCCCGCCGCCCACAGCACCGCGAGCCACAGCGCCGCCCGGCCCGGCCGGTACCCGTAGGCGACCGTCCAGTCCTGGGCGTACCCCCACAGCTTGGCCGCGAGCGGCAGGGTCTCGCGGCGCCGGCGGTGCTTGGCGAGCAGCACGTCGCGGGCGTCCTCGTCCTCCCCGGCCGCCCGCAGCACGGCCGCCAGCCGCTCGTACGGCTCCGGGTGGTACTCGGCGGTCGCCGCCGCCACCCAGTCCAGCCGGTGGGTCAGTGGGAAGGGGCCGCGCGGTACGAGGTTCTCGTACGTGAAGCCCCGCATCTGGAGGTTCCCCGGCTCCGGCCAGCTGCCCACGTTGTCCACCAGGCTGACGATCCGGGCGCCCGACAGCACCACCCGGCCCGACGGCGGCCGGTCCCCGAGGAAGCGCAGCTCGGGCGTCTGCACCCGGCGCAGCGACAGCTCCTGGTCGTCGGTGAGCACGAACCGCGCCCCCTCCAGGTCCACCGCGTCCCCGAACCGCCCGTCGTCCAGCCGCATCCCGCCCCGGCACTCGAAGCGCTGCACCCGCGTCCCGCGCGCCGGTGTCGTCCCGCTCAGCAGCGGGCTGCCCACCGCGGCCGGGGTCAGGTACAGGGTCCGCTCCACGGTGAGCTGCGGCGCGTTCAGCGCCAGCCGGGCGTACGGGTTGGACAGCCGGGCCCCGCGCAGGCTCAGCGACACGCCGACCTGGGCGCCGCGCAGCCGCAGCTCGCCGTACGACTCCAGCATCTCCGCCTGGAGGTCCTGGCCCACCGTCATGCCGTCGGCCGCGATGGACCGCCCGCCCCGGTCCCGGTGCGCCACCGCCTGGTTGAGCATCAGGTCGGTGCCTATCCGGGCGTCGGTCAGCCGGATGCCGGTACGGAAGCGGCAGCGCGCCAGATGCAGGTCGCCCTCGGTGCGCACCCGCGCCGCCTCCAGGCGGGGCACCGCGCAGTCCACCAGGCGCACGGTGGTGAAATGCGCCTCCGGCACCCGGACCTCGTCGTCGAACCGGCAGCACCGCAGCTCCACGTACGGCGTGACGGTGCCGCCCGCCAGGTCCACCGTGCCGGTGATCCGCACCCCGGTCAGCTTCAGCGAGGAGACGCGGCCGGCGAGCGCGGGCGGTCCGTCCAGCAGCAGCCAGCAGACCACTCGCGCCCGCACACTGCGCTCCGGGCCCCAGGGGACGCCGCCGTGCGGGTCGTCCACGCCGGGGTCGCCGCTGCTCAGGTCGTACACGCTGCCGTTGCGGAACGCCTGCCACATGCCCGCCTCGGCCGGGGTCAGATCGTCCGGCAGCTCCTGGGCGCCCGGACCCGCCGCCAGTGCCTCGGTCACCGCGGCTCCTCTCCCGCGAGCCGGCCACGGGCGTCACCGCCCGGCCCGCCGCCCACGTCCGTCCCACACGTCGTTCCCCGGCTCATGCCCGTGGAGTGACGGGTTCGACACACAAAGTGAGGGTGAATTCGCGGGTTCCGGCCACGCTCTGTGCCACCGGTTGTCCCACGTTCTGTATCAGCCATTGATACGCGCGGACGGGGCCCGGCGCCGGTCTGAGAGAATTGGGACTGTGATCTCCCGAATCGATCTGCGCGGCGACGCCCTCCCCGAGGGCCCCGCCCTGCGCGACCTGCTGCCCCGAGCCGACTTCGACGTCTCGGCCGCCCTGGAGAAGGTGCGTCCGATCTGCGAGGCCGTGCATCATCGTGGCGACGCGGCACTGATCGACTTCGCGGAGAAGTTCGACGGAGTACGGCTGGAATCCGTCCGGGTCCCGGCCGAGGCGCTCACCGACGCGCTCGCCGCCCTCGACCCGGCCGTGCGCGCCGCCCTGGAGGAGTCCATCCGCCGGGCCCGCCTGGTCCACCGCGCCCAGCGCCGCACCACCCACACCACCCAGGTCGTCCCCGGCGGCACCGTCACCGAGAAGTGGGTCCCCGTCGACCGGGTCGGGCTGTACGCGCCCGGCGGCCGCTCGGTCTACCCCTCGTCCGTGATCATGAACGTGGTGCCCGCGCAGGAGGCCGGCGTCGGCTCCGTCGCGCTCGCCTCCCCGCCGCAGGCGGAGTTCGGTGGCCTGCCGCACCCGACCATCCTCGCCGCCTGCGCCCTGCTCGGGGTGGACGAGGTCTACGCGGCCGGCGGCGCCACCGCCGTGGCGATGTTCGCCTACGGCACGGAGTCCTGCCCGCCCGCCAACATGGTCACCGGCCCCGGCAACATCTGGGTCGCCGCCGCCAAGCGTTTCTTCACCGGCAAGATCGGCATCGACGCGGAGGCCGGCCCCACCGAGATCGCGGTCCTCGCCGACGACACCGCCGACCCGGTGCACGTCGCCTCCGACCTGATCAGCCAGGCCGAGCACGACCCGCTGGCCGCCGCCGTCCTCGTCACCGACTCGACCGCCCTGGCCGACGCCGTCGAGGCGGAGCTGAAGACGCAGGTCGCCGCGACCAAGCACATCGACGACCGGATCGTGCCCGCGCTGAACGGTCAGCAGTCCGCGATCGTCCTCGTGGACGGAGTCGAGGAGGGCCTGCGGGTGGTCGACGCGTACGGCGCCGAGCACCTGGAGATCCAGACCCGCGACGCCGCCGCCGTCGCCGACCGGGTGCGCAACGCGGGCGCCGTCTTCATCGGCCCCTGGGCGCCGGTCTCCCTCGGGGACTACGCGGCCGGGTCCAACCACGTGCTGCCCACCGGCGGCTGCGCCTGCCACTCCTCGGGCCTGTCCGTGCAGTCCTTCCTGCGCGGCATCCACATCGTCGACTACACGCAGGACGCCCTCGCCGAGGTCGCCCACCACGTGGTGACCCTCGCGGAGGCCGAGGACCTGCCCGCGCACGGCGCGGCCGTCAAGGCCCGCTTCGGCTGGAAGGTACCGGGGACCAAGTGACCGGCATCGACGAACTCCCCGTACGGGACGAGCTGCGCGGCAAGTCCCCCTACGGCGCGCCCCAGTTGGACGTCCCCGTCCGGCTGAACACCAACGAGAACCCCTACCCTCTGCCCGAGCCGCTGGTGGAGCGGATCGCGGAGCGGGTGCGCGATGCGGCCCGGAACCTGAACCGCTACCCCGACCGGGACGCGGTCCAGCTCCGCACCGAACTCGCCAAGTACCTCACCACGAGCGGCCACCACCCCCTCGACGCCCGGAACGTCTGGGCGGCCAACGGCTCCAACGAGGTCATCCAGCAGCTCCTGCAGACCTTCGGCGGACCCGGCCGCACCGCGCTCGGCTTCGAACCCTCGTACTCGATGCACGCGCTGATCGCGCGCGGCACCGGCACCGGCTGGATCTCCGGACCGCGCGGCGCGGACTTCACCATCGACCTGGCCGCCGCCGAGCGTGCCATCGCCGAGCACAGGCCCGACGTCGTCTTCATCACCACTCCCAACAACCCCACCGGCAACGCCGTCCCGCCGGAGACCGTCCTCGCCCTGTACGAGGCCGCGCAGGCGGCGAAGCCGTCCATGGTGGTGGTGGACGAGGCGTACATCGAGTTCAGCCACGGCGACTCGCTGCTGCCGCTCCTCGAGGGCCGCCCGCACCTGGTGGTCTCGCGGACCATGTCCAAGGCGTTCGGCGCCGCCGGACTGCGCCTCGGCTACCTGGCCGCCGACCCCGCCGTGGTGGACGCCGTCCAGCTGGTCCGGCTGCCCTACCACCTGAGCGCCGTCACCCAGGCGACCGCGCTGGCCGCGCTGGAGCACACCGACACGCTGCTCGGCTACGTCGAGCAGCTCAAGGCCGAGCGGGACAGGCTCGTCGCCGAACTGCGGGCCATCGGCTACGACGTCACCGAGTCCGACGCCAACTTCGTGCAGTTCGGCCGCTTCGAGGACACCCACGGCGCGTGGCGGCGCATCCTCGACAAGGGGGTGCTGGTCCGGGACAACGGCGTGCCCGGATGGCTCCGGGTGACCGCCGGAACCCCCGAAGAGAACGACGCGTTCCTCGACGCGGTACGGGACTTGAAGAAGGAGCTTGACGCATGAGCCGCACAGGACGCGTGCAGCGCACCACCAAGGAGACCTCGGTCCTCGTCGAGATCGACCTCGACGGCACCGGCAAGACCGACATCGCCACCGGCGTCGGCTTCTACGACCACATGCTCGACCAGCTCGGCCGGCACGGCCTGTTCGACCTCACCGTGAAGACCGACGGCGACCTGCACATCGACACCCACCACACCATCGAGGACACCGCGCTCGCGCTCGGCGCCGCCTTCAAGCAGGCGCTCGGCGACAAGGTGGGCATCTACCGCTTCGGCAACTGCACGGTCCCGCTGGACGAGTCCCTCGCCCAGGTCACCGTCGACCTCTCCGGCCGCCCCTACCTCGTGCACACCGAGCCCGAGAAGATGGCGCCGATGATCGGCGAGTACGACACCACGATGACCCGGCACATCCTGGAGTCCTTCGTCGCCCAGGCCCAGATCGCGCTGCACGTGCACGTGCCCTACGGGCGCAACGCGCACCACATCGTGGAGTGCCAGTTCAAGGCCCTCGCCCGCGCGCTGCGCTACGCCAGTGAGCGCGACCCGCGCGCGGCCGGCATCCTCCCCTCCACGAAGGGCGCGCTGTAACCCCATGACCGGACTGTCCACCATCCTGATCGTCGTCGGCCTCTTCCTGGTCGGCGGCATCATCTCCTTCGTCAAGCAGAAGATGCCCACCAGCCTGATCGTGCTGGTCTCCATCGGCGCGGCCATGTGCCTGGTCGCGGGCGTCATGCGGCTGGGGGTGTGGAGTTGAGCGACGTGAAGAAGGTCGTGGTCTTCGACTACGGCTTCGGCAACGTCCGTTCCGCCGAGCGCGCGCTGGCCCGCGTGGGCGCCGAGGTGGAGATCACCCGCGACTTCGACAAGGCGATGAACGCCGACGGCCTGCTGGTGCCCGGCGTCGGCGCGTTCGCCGCCTGCATGACCGGCCTGCGCGAGGCCCGCGGCGACTGGGTCGTCGACCGGCGCCTGGCCGGCGGCCGCCCGGTGCTCGGCATCTGCGTCGGCATGCAGATCCTGTTCGCGCGCGGCATCGAGCACGGCGTGGAGACCGACGGCCTGGACGAGTGGCCCGGCACGGTCGGCCCGCTCAAGGCCGACGTGGTGCCGCACATGGGCTGGAACACCGTCGACGCCCCGGCCGGCTCCCGCCTCTTCGCGGGGCTGGACCCGGAGAGCCGCTTCTACTTCGTGCACTCCTACGCCGTGCAGGACTGGGACTTCGAGCAGCTCAGCGCGGCCATGACCCCGCCCGCGGTGACCTGGTCGACCTACGGCGGGCCGTTCGTGGCCGCCGTGGAGAACGGCGTGCTGTCGGCCACCCAGTTCCACCCCGAGAAGTCCGGCGACGCCGGCGCCCAGCTCCTCACCAACTGGATCGGAACCCTCTGAGACCATGGCCAAGCTCGAACTGCTCCCCGCCGTCGATGTCCGCGACGGCCAGGCCGTACGCCTCGTGCACGGCGAGTCCGGCTCCGAGACCTCCTACGGCTCCCCGCTGGAGGCGGCCCTCGCCTGGCAGCGCGCGGGCGCCGAGTGGCTGCATCTGGTCGACCTGGACGCCGCGTTCGGCACCGGGGACAACCGGGCCCTGATCGCCGAGGTCGCGGGGGCCATGGACATCAAGGTGGAGCTGTCCGGCGGCATCCGCGACGACGACACCCTCGCCGCGGCCCTCGCCACCGGCTGCACCCGCGTCAACCTCGGCACCGCCGCCCTGGAGACCCCCGAGTGGGTCGCCAAGGTCATCGCCGAGCACGGCGACAAGATCGCCGTCGGCCTCGACGTGCGCGGCACCACCCTGCGCGGCCGCGGCTGGACCCGCGACGGCGGCGACCTCTACGAGACGCTCGCCCGCCTGGACCGCGAGGGCTGCGCCCGCTACGTGGTCACCGACATCGCCAAGGACGGCACCCTCCAGGGCCCCAACCTGGAGCTGCTGAAGAACGTCTGCGAGGCCACCGACCGCCCGGTCGTCGCCTCCGGCGGCGTCTCCTCGCTGGACGACCTGCGCGCCATCGCCGACCTCGTGCCGCTCGGCGTCGAGGGCTCCATCGTCGGCAAGGCGCTGTACGCCAAGGCGTTCACCCTGGAAGAGGCTCTCGCGGCGGTGTCCCGGTGAGCGACGTACGCCGGATCGGCACCGGCGCGCCCTGGGAGGACCAGTTCGGCTACTCCCGCGCGGTGGAACTGCCGAACGGCCTGGTGCTGGTCTCCGGCTGCACCTCCATCGTGGACGGGCAGATCGCCGGGGGCGGCCCCTACGAGCAGGCCGTCAACGCCTTCGGCGTCGCGCTCGGCGCGCTGGCGCAGGTGGGCCTCGGCCGTGACGATGTGGTGCGCACCCGTATGTACATCACCCACGCCCGCGACGTGGAGGAGGTCGGACGCGCACACAAGGAGCTGTTCGACACCGTCCGGCCCGCCGCATCCATGATCATCGTCTCCGGTTTCGTGGACCCCAGCCTGGTCGTCGAGATCGAGGTGGAGGCGTTCCGAGGAGTGTCCTCATGACCCTGGCCGTACGCGTGATCCCCTGCCTGGACGTGGACAACGGCCGGGTCGTCAAGGGCGTCAACTTCCAGAACCTGCGCGACGCGGGCGACCCGGTGGAGATGGCCAAGGTCTACGACGCCGAGGGTGCCGACGAGCTGACCTTCCTGGACATCACGGCCTCCTCCGGCGACCGGGAGACCACCTACGACGTGGTGCGCCGCACCGCCGAGCAGGTCTTCATCCCGCTCACCGTCGGCGGCGGTGTCCGCACCGCCGAGGACGTCGACAAGCTGCTGCGGGCCGGCGCCGACAAGGTGGGCGTCAACACGGCCGCCATCGCGCGGCCCGACCTCATCCGCGAGATCGCCGAGCGGTTCGGCCGACAGGTGCTGGTCCTCTCGGTGGACGCGCGCCGCACCCCCTCCGGCTCCTTCGAGGTCACCACCCACGGCGGCCGCACGGGCACCGGCATCGACGCGGTCGAGTGGGCGCACCGGGCCGCCGAGCTGGGCGCGGGCGAGATCCTGCTCAACTCGATGGACGCCGACGGCACCAAGGACGGTTACGACCTGGACATGCTGGCGGCCGTCCGCAAGCACGTCTCCGTCCCGGTGATCGCCTCCGGCGGCGCGGGCGCCCTCGCGCACTTCCCGCCGGCCGTCGACGCGGGCGCGGACGCGGTACTGGCCGCCTCCGTCTTCCACTTCGGCGACCTCCGCATCGGCCAGGTCAAGCACACCCTGCGAGAAGCGGGCCACCCGGTCCGTGTCTGAACCGGGCCCCCGCACCGACACCGAGATACGCCCGGCCGCCCCGACAGGCGGCCGGGCGGCTCATCGCGACCCCAACGTCCTGCGGTGGCTGGGCGCGTACACCGCGTCCATGCTCGGGGACAACGTCTACTACATCGCGCTGTCCTGGGCCGCCGTGCGGGCCGGGAGCCCCTCGCAGGCCGGGCTCGTGATGGCGGCCAGCGCGGTGCCCAGGACCTTGCTGCTGCTGGGCGGCGGGGTGATCGCGGACCGGTTCGGGCCGCGCCGGGTGGTCGTCGGCAGCGACGCCGTGCGCTGCGCGGCCGTGCTCGCGGTCGCCGCGCTGCTGTCCGTCACCACGCCCGGCCTGTGGCCGCTCGCCGCACTGGCGCTGGTCTTCGGCACCGTCGACGCCGTCTTCATGCCGGCCGTCGGCGCGCTCCCGGCCCGGATCACCGCACCCGGTCAGCTCGCCCGCGTGCAGGGCCTGCGCGGGCTCGCCATCCGGATCGCCGGTGTCGTCGGCGCCCCGCTCGGCGGGCTCGGTGTGGCCATGGGCGGCGCGGCGACCACGTTCGGACTGGCCGGACTGCTCATCGCGCTCTCGCTGCCCCTGCTGATCACCGTCCGGATCAGGCCGCTCCCCGACGAGAAGACCGACCGAGAGGCGGGCACCGCCTGGGCGGGCCTGGTGGACGGCCTGCGTTACGTCCGCCGCCACCGCGTCCTCGGCCCGCTGATGCTCGCCATCGCCCTCGGCGACTTCGGCTTCGTCGGCCCGCTCAACGTCGGCCTCACCCTGCTCGCCGACCGGCGTGGCTGGGGCGCGGCCGGCATGGGCTGGGTGCTCGCAGGGTTCGGCGTCGGCGCGGGTGCCGTCTCCGCTCTGCTCGCGGTACGCGGCCGGGTTCCGCGCGCCGGGCTGACCGCGGCCTGCTCGATCCTCGCCGGGTCGGTCGCCATCGGCGCCCTCGCCTATGTGCCGGTGCTCCCCGCGGCGGTGGGTACGGCCCTGCTGGTCGGGCTGCTCGCCGGGCTCAGCGGCGCGATGTGCGGGGCCCTGCTCCAGACCCAGGCCGACCCCGCCTACCTGGGCCGGATCACCGCCGTCGCCAGTCTGGTCAGTCTGGGGCTCGCCCCGCTCAGCATGCCGTTCGCGGCCACCGCGATCGGCGTGTGGGGGCTCGGGCCGGTGTTCGTGGCCAGCGCGGCGGTGTGCGGGCTGGGCGGGGTCGTGGTGCTGTGCTTCCCGCACCTCAGGCGGGCCGAGCTGCCCGTCTGAGGAGTCAGCGCAGCCGCTGGGTGAGCTGGACCAGATTGCCCACCGTGTCGTCGAGCACGGCCGCCAGCACCGGCCCCTGCTCCTGCGGGGGATGGGTGAACCGGACACCGGCGGCGCGCAGCCGCTCGTACTCCACGCGCATGTCGTCCACCTCGAACACGATGGTCGGCAGCCCCGCTTCGTACAGCGCGGTGCGGTACGGCTCGGCGATGGGGCCCCCGCCGGGCTCCAGCAGCAACTGGAGGTCCGGCTGGACGCCCCCGGGCGCGCCCACCGTCACGAACAGCACGCCCTCGCCGAGGTCCAGGTGGAGCCGGGTCTCGAACCCCAGCACCTCCGTGTAGAAGGCGTGCGCCCGCGCCACGTCGTCCACGTACACCCCGGTCATGGCGACCTTGATCATGCCGGTGCCCCGCTCTCGTCAGGTGCCCGGAGCGGCTCAGAGACCGAGCCGGCGGCCGTCGTGCAGGGAGGCGATCGCGTCCGCGTCGCCCTCCAGCGCCACCTTGGCCGCGTCCTGGCGCCCGTAGGCGAACATCAGCAGCTCCGAGGGCTCACCGGTCGCCGTCACCACCGGCGTGCCCCGGTGCGCCACCACGGTACGGCCGTCCGGGCGGCGCAGCACCAGGCCGGTCGGGGCGTGCCGGCCGGTCAGACGGGCCGTGCGCTCCAGCCGCGACCACAGCAGGTCCTGGAACACCGGGTCCAGCTCGCGCGGGCTCCAGTCCGGCTGGGCGCGGCGCACGTCCTCGGCGTGGACGTAGAACTCGACGGTGTTGGCCGCCTCGTCCAGCTGCTTCAGCCGGAACGGGGAGAACTTCGGCGGGCCGGTGCGGATCAGCCGGATCAGCTCGTCGTAGGGCTTGGCCGCGTACTCCTCCATCACCCTGTCCAGCCGGGAGGCCAGGGGCTTGGCGAGCATCCCGGCCGCCGCGTCGGGGCGCCGTTCGCGCACCACCACGTGCGCGGCCAGATCACGGGTCGTCCAGCCCTCGCACAGGGTCGGTGCGTCCGGGCCGGCGGTTTCCAAGAGGTCTGCGAGCAGGAGCCGTTCACGCTTGGCGAAGGTCGACATGACTTCAGCGTACGGCCACCGCCGAGGACCACGCAGCGGACACGGAACGTGACCCCGGACGCCGCACGGCACAATGGCACCCATGACCCGTACGATCGGCAGCCCCCGTCCCAGCGGCCTCGACCCCGAGATCGCCGCCCGCCTCAAGCGCGACCCGGACGGCCTCGTCCCCGCGGTGGCCCAGCAGTACGACACCGGCGAGGTGCTGATGCTCGGCTGGATGGACGACGAGGCGCTGCACCGCACGCTGACCACCGGCCGCTGCACGTACTGGTCCCGCAGCCGCCAGGAGTACTGGGTCAAGGGCGACACCTCCGGCCACGTCCAGGTCGTCAAGTCGGTCGCGCTGGACTGCGACGCCGACACCGTGCTCGTCAAGGTCGACCAGACGGGCGCCGCCTGCCACACCGGCGACCGGACCTGCTTCGACGCCGACGTGCTGCTCAAGGGGGAGGACCGGTGAACGCCATGGACCTCGACACCTTCCGCAAGCTCGCCGCCGACCGGCGGGTCGTCCCGGTCACCCGCAAGCTCCTCGCCGACGGAGACACCCCCGTCGCCCTCTACCGCAAGCTCGCCGCCGAACGCCCCGGCACCTTCCTGCTGGAGTCCGCCGAGAACGGCCGCTCCTGGTCCCGGTACTCCTTCGTCGGCGTCCGCTCGGCGGGCACCCTGACCACGCGCGACGGCGAGGCCCACTGGCTCGGCACCCCGCCGGTCGGCGTCCCCACCGACGGCGACCCGCTCGCCGCGCTGCGCGCCACCCTCCAGGCCCTGCACACCCCGCACCAGGAGGGCCTGCCGCCCTTCACCGGCGGCATGGTCGGCTACCTCGGCTACGACATCGTCCGCCGCCTGGAGAAGATCGGCCCGGGCGAGCGCGACGACCTGCACCTGCCCGAGCTGACCATGCTCCTGACCAGCGATCTCGCGGTGATGGACCACTGGGAGGGCTCGGTCCTGCTGATCGCCAACGCGATCAACCACAACGACCTCGACACCGGCGTGGACGAGGCGTACGCCGACGCGGTCGCCCGGCTCGACGCCATGGAGGCCGACCTGGCCCGCCCGGTCGCCCAGCCCCCGGCCGTGCTGCCGCCCTCCGAGCTGCCCGAGTACACCGCCCTGTGGGGCGGCCCCGACTTCCGGGCGGCCGTGGACGACGTCAAGGAGCGCATCCGCGCGGGCGAGGCGTTCCAGGTCGTCCCCTCCCAGCGCTTCGAGACGCCGTGCACCGCGAGCGCGCTGGACGTGTACCGGGTGCTGCGGGCCACCAACCCGTCCCCGTACATGTACCTGTTCCGGTTCGACGGGTTCGACGTGGTCGGTTCCTCGCCCGAGGCGCTGGTCAAGGTCGAGGACGGCCGCGCCATGGTGCACCCCATCGCGGGCACCCGGCACCGGGGCGCCACCCCGCAGGAGGACCAGGCGCTCGCCGACGAGCTGATGGCCGACCCCAAGGAGCGCGCCGAGCACCTGATGCTGGTCGACCTCGGCCGCAACGACCTCGGCCGGGTCTGCGAACCCGGCTCGGTGGAGGTCGTCGACTTCATGTCGATCGAGCGCTACTCGCACGTGATGCACATCGTGTCCACCGTCACCGGCGAGGTCGCCGGTGACCGGACCGCCTTCGACGTGCTCACCGCCTGCTTCCCGGCCGGCACCCTCTCCGGCGCCCCCAAGCCCCGCGCGATGCAGATCATCGACGAACTCGAACCCTCCCGGCGCGGCCTGTACGGCGGCTGCGTCGGCTACCTCGACTTCGCGGGCGACTCCGACACCGCCATCGCCATCCGCACCGCCCTGCTGCGCGACGGCACGGCATACGTGCAGGCCGGAGCCGGGATCGTCGCGGACTCCGACCCGGTCGCGGAGGACCAGGAGTGCCGCAACAAGGCGGCGGCCGTGCTGCGCGCCGTGCACACCGCCAACCGCCTGGGCACGGTGTGACCCACTCGCGGGAACCCCGGATGACGCTTCGTCCGGGGTTCAGGCGATAGTGGAGTACGTGACTGCCGTACCGCACCCCCGTTCCGAAGCCGCCGCGCCCCCCCGCTCCGGCCGGCGCAGCCTCGCCGCCGCCCTGCTGTTCGGCGCGCTCGGCGCGGCCGTGGCGCTGCTGTCGACCCGGCAGCGCTGGGCCGAGGGGACCGCGACCGTGGCCGGCGGCAACTTCCCGCTGACCGCCACGGGCAGCGACGTCACCGGCGTCCCCGCCGCTCTCGCCGTCGTGGGCCTCGCCGCGCTGGTCGCCGTGTTCGCGGTGCGGCGGACGGGCCGGTTCGCCGTCGCCGCGCTGCTCACGCTCTCCGGCGCGGGCATCGTCGCCGCCGCGCTCGCCGGGGTCGCGGACGGCTCGGCGCTGGACGAGAAGGCGGCCGCCACCACCGGCGACACCTCGGCCACCGTCCAGGCCCTCAGCCACACCGCCTGGCCCTACGCCGCCGCCGCCGGAGGCGTGC
>NZ_MUNH01000677.1:0-862 GCF_002154615.1 Streptomyces recifensis | reverse complement strand
TGGGTGGGGATGCTCGGGTTCACCCTGCTGGGGATCGGGCTGTGCGTGCTGGTGCCGCAGACGTTCGCGGCGGCGGGGCGGCACGCTTTTGAAGGGCACGGTCCCGGGGCGTCGGACGCGGCGGTGGCGCGGCTCAACATCTTCAACTACGTCGGTTTCCTGATCGGTTCGCCGTTGGTGGGGGCGCTCGGGGACGCCTGGAGCTACCGGGGCGCGATGCTCGTACCGATGGCACTCGTGCTGGTGACGACGGTGTACGCCCGGTCGTTCGCGTCCGGGGGCGACCGATACGGTGGCGGGCATGAGCGGCCGCGCACAGTTGATGTGGGACGAGGCAGTAACGGGCTATGACTTCGGTCCGGACCATCCGATGGCTCCGGTGCGGCTGGAGCTGACCCGGAAGCTGGTGGCGGCCCTCCGCCTGGACCGGGAGCTGGAGATCGTCGCGGCCAAGCCGGCCGGGGAGTCGACGCTGCGGCTGGTGCACCGGGAGGACTACATCGACGCGGTGCGGACCGCGTCGGCGGACCCGCGCGCGGCGGACGGGTCGTACGGTCTCGGGACGGTCGACGATCCGGCGTTCGCCGGGATGCACGAGGTGTCCGCGCTGATCGCGGGCCAGTCGGTGGCGGCGGCCGAGGCGGTGTGGCGGGGGGACGCCGACCACGCCGTGAACTTCGCGGGCGGGCTGCACCACGCGATGCCGGGCGGGGCGTCCGGGTTCTGTGTGTACAACGACGCCGCGCTGGCCATCGCCCGGCTGCTGGAGCTGGGCGTGGAGCGGGTCGCCTATGTGGACGTGGACGTGCATCACGGGGACGGGGTGCAGGCGGCGTTCTGGGAGGACCCCAGGGTGCTGACC
>NZ_MUNH01000676.1:0-10360 GCF_002154615.1 Streptomyces recifensis | reverse complement strand
GTCGGCGCCCGCGACGACGCGCGGCGCGAGTCCGCCGTCGAGAAGCTCCGGGCCGCTGGGGCGGACGCCTTCGGGGTGCCGCTGGACGTGACCGACGACCGGAGCGTGGCCGAGGCGGCGGCGCTGGTCGAGCGGCAGGAGGGAGGGTTGGACGTCCTGGTCAACAACGCGGGCATCTCCGGCGACATGGGGCCGGACTGGTCGCAGGACCCGACCACGATCGACCTCGACCAGATCCGCACCGTCGTGGACACCAACGTCCTCGGCGTCGTCCGGGTCACCAACGCGATGCTGCCCCTGCTGCGCCGCTCGTCCGCGGCGCGCATCGTCAACGTCTCCAGCTCCGTCGGCTCCCTGACCCGGCAGGCGGACCCGGACGTCGAGGTCGGACCGATCATGGCGGCGTACGCCCCGTCGAAGACGTTCCTCAACGGCATGACCGTGCAGTACGCACGGCAGCTCGCCGGTAGCGGCGTCCTGGTCAACGCCATGTGCCCCGGCCTGGTGGCCACCGACTTCAACGGCCACGCCGGCTCGCGCACCCCCGAGCAGGGCGCTGCCACGGCGATCCGGCTCGCCACCCTGCCCGACGACGGGCCGAGCGGGTCGTTCTTCGAGGACGCGGGCGTCGTCCCCTGGTGACCCGCCTCAGGCCGCCGCGCCTCCGTCCACGACCAGGTCGGTGCCGACCACGGAGGCGGCGTCGGGCGAGGCCAGGTACAGCACCGCCGCCGCGATCTCGGCGGTGGAGGACACCCGTCCCAGCGGTGCCACGTCCTTCATCCGGGCCGCCCGCCCGGCGTCGGTCTCGCCGGGCCGCAGCGACATCGTCGTGTCGGAGGGGCCGGGGCTCACCGCGTTGATGCGGACCCCGTCGGCGATGTGGTCCAGCGCGGCCGCGCGGGTCAGCGCGGAGACGGCCGCCTTGCTCGCGATGTACGCGGCCATGCCCTTGGCGCGGCGGTGTGCGCCCAGGTTGGAGGCGATGTTGACGATCGCGCCGCCGCCGGGCTGGGTGCGCATCCGGGCGATCTCGGCCTGAAGGCCGAACATGACTCCGGTGACGTTGATGTCGAGCAGGGTCCGCCAGTCCTCCTCCGGCAGATCGGCGACGGGGGCGCCGCCCCGGAAGACGCCCGCGTTGTTGACCGCGACATCCAGGCTGCCGAACCGGTCGACGGTGCGGCGGACCAGGTTCCTGACGTCCTAGGAGCGGCTCACGTCCGCGGTGATGGCGGCCGCCGTGCCGCCCTTCGCCTCGATCAGGGCGACCGTCTCTTCGAGCGGTGCGGCGGTGCGGCCGGCCGCGACCACCGAGGCCCCTTCGGTGGCGAAGGCGAGGGCGATCCCACGGCCGATGCCGGAACCCGCACCGGTGACGAGGACTGTCCTGCGGGTGAAGCGTGCGGTCACGATGACGACTCCCCTTGTTGACTGATCGTTCCACATACGAGGCACCCGCCCCCTTAGTCGAGCAGTTTCAGCGCCTGCTCGGCCGCGTCCACGACCCGGCCCGGATCGCTCGACGCCTTGCCGGCCACCCGCAGGCCCTGCATCAGCACCAGCAGCATCCGCGCGAGCGCCCGCGGATCACGCTCCGCGCCCAGCTCGCCCTGCGCGCGGGCCCGTACCAGGGCCGAGTGGAGCAGGGTCTCGACGTGGTCCCAGCTCGCCCCCACACGGCCGGCCGCGGCCGGGTCGTCCGCGCCCAGCTCGACCGCCGTGTTGGTGACGAAACACCCCTGGCCGCGCCGGACTTCGCTGCTCGCCTCGGCCGCGAAGCGCCGGACCACCGCCCGTACGGCCGGCAGGGCGGGGCCTGGCTGGGACAACTCGTGGAGGAGGGTCAGGTCGCGGTCCTCGTTGTAGCGGTCCAGTGCCTTCAGGTACAGGTCGTGCTTGTTGCCGAAGGTGGCGTAGATGCTGGCCCGGCCGATGCCGAGGTGCTGCACGAGGTCCGCCATCGAGGTCGCTTCGTAGCCGCGCCGCCAGAACAGTTCGAGGGCTGACTGGAGTGCCGCGTCCGGGTCGAATTCCTTGGTCCTAGCCACAGAGGGACCGTATCGATTCTTGATCGAGCGGTCCAGTTAAGTTGTCGCCGGTGTGCTTCATCAACCGGTTGGTAACGTCGGAGCCATGGCCAAGAACGCGAAGCAGCGCATCCTCGACGGTGCGCCGAATCCGCTCCGGGGCACCTGGGGACCGTCGACGCGCATGTCCGCACCGCGCTGACCGAGGCCCGGGTGCGCTGTATCGAGCCCTGGTTCACCCTGTCGGCCGACGGGTACGGGACGGCCGCCGCCACCGGCGTCGTCGTCCCCGCACGCGACCGTGCCGAACTGCCGGACGTCATCGAGGGCCTGTTGGTGGAGGACCCCGCGTCATGAGGAAATGGCTGCTGCTCACCGCGGCGATCCTGCTCGAAGTCACCGCCACCCTCTCCCTGCGCGGCGCCCTCGACCACCCGGCGCTCTACGTCCCCGTGGTCGTCGGCTACGTCGGCTCCTTCACCGTGCTGGCCCTGGTGCTGCGGGCCGGACTGGCCCTCGGTGTCGCCTACGGCGTCTGGGGCGCCTCGGGTGTCGCCCTCACCGCGATCCTGGCCGCCCTCCTCTTCGGCGACCCGCTCACCGGTGTCATGGGCCTCGGCATCGCCCTGGTGATCGCGGGCGTGCTCTGCGTCGAACTCGGCGCGCAGTCCGCCCGGGCCCGCCCCGCCCGCGAGGAAGAGGCACCCTCGTGATCTGGGCCTTCCTCGCCGGGGCCATTCTCAGCGAAGTCGCCGGCACCCTCTGCCTGGGGATGGCCTCCCGAGGGCGCGGCAAGCGGTGGCTCGCCGGGACCGTCACCGGGTACCTGGCCGCCTTCACCTTCCTGACCCTGGCCCTGGACGGCGGCATGGCCCTCGCCGCCGCTTACGGCATCTGGGCCGCCGCCGGTGTCGCCCTCACCGCCGTCGCCTCCCGCGTCCTCTTCGGTGAACCCCTCACCAGGGTCATGGGCGCGGGCATCTGCCTCATCGCCGCCGGGGTCCTGTGCATCGAACTCGGCGCCGGACACTGACCGGCGGACACCGGGTCCGTGCCCGCCGGACCCCGGCGCCGATGCCGGCCAGGGCCCCGACCCCGCCCACGGGCCGAACGCCGAGATGATCAGGGGGCTTTCGTGACCGCCGATGCCCCGAACGGGAACGGCGGCCTTACCGCCCTCGGATTCGGCCATTCCGTATCCGTCCCGGCCTCGCACGGCGGCCTCGCGCGGACGGCTGGTGACGCCCCGTCGGTCCCGGCGGCGGACGCGACCGCACGGGCGGTCAGCAGGCCTGACACGTGTCTCACGGGCCGGTGCGCCCAGTCCCCTCCGCCCGACCCGAACGAATGGCCGATTCACTGCGTCGACCGAAGGACGGGAGTGGCCACGGAACTTCTCCGGGTACTCGGGCCGCATCCCAAGTCCCTTACACAGCAAGGGACTTGACGTCCTACGAGAGGGAGTCGAACGATGAACCGCAAGCTCTTCAGGACCGCGCTGCCGCTGATGGGCGCCGTCGCGCTCGCCGCCGTCCCGGCGGTGACCGCGCAGGCCGCGCCCGCGCAGGCGCAGCCCTGTGTCCAGAAGGTCGCGGTGGTGAACAACTCGGGTTTCGTGCTCTCCTGGGCCGCGAGCACCCGCACCGGGGAGCAGTCGCCGTCGACGGACGCGTACCCCGTGAACCAGACCCGGACCATCGACCTGACGACCACGTCGTTCCCGGAGGGCACCGACCTGCGCCCGTACGTCGACGCCGTCGCCGGCACCAAGAACTACGGCAACCGGTACGTCTCGTACTGCGACAACGGACAGACGGCGACGTACTCCGTCACCGGGACCACGCTGGACTACTCGGTCACGCTGCTCGACTAGCAGGGGGGACCGATCAAGGGGCCGCGTCCGACGGGCGCGGCCCCTTCGCCGCATCCGGGGGCCCGCCGGGGGCGGAAGCACAGGTGACGGCTCCCGGCAGGAGGTGCTCGCCATGAAGGACGTCCGGCTGTCCTCGCACGAGAAGCGCGTACTGGCCGGGATGGAGCGGGCGCTGGGCCGCGACCCGGCGTTCGCCCGGCGGCTCCAGGAGATACGGGCCCCGCTCACCGTCCCGGCCCGGCGGCGGTCACGCGCCCTCACCGCCGCCGTGATCGCCTTCGCCGTCGTCTCGCTCACCCTGCTCGCCGTCGCGGTCGCCTACGCGCACCCCGTCCTGCTCCGGGTCTTCGCGGTCACCTGGCTGCTCACCCTGGCGGGGCTGATCCGGCTGACGGTGCGCTGGAGCCGGGGGGTGCGGTCGACACCGCCGGCCGTCGAGTGAGGGGGCCCACATGGATCACACTCGTGTGCCGGTCCGGCCGACGGGAAGGAGAATGGTCGACCCAGGGAGGCTGATGTGACGCGCGACAGGATCGGACTGGCCGAGGTGCTGGAGGCGGCGGAGGCCGCGGCGCCGGTGGCCTCACTCGACGTGGTCGCGCGCAACCTGCGCGACCGGTTCGGGGCGCAGTACGTGTCGTTCCTCTTCGTGGACGTCGTGGGGCGCCGCGTGGTGCGGGTCACCGAGGAGACGACCATCCAGCAGGGACGCCGCGCGGACCAGATCCCGCTGGCCGGCAGCCTCTACGACGAGGTCCTGCGCACCCAGAAGCTGGTACGGGCGGCGGACGGCGGGCAGGGACAGCGGGTCCTCGCCCCGGTCACCAACCGCGGCGACACCATCGGGGTGCTCGAGCTGTGGCTGCCCGACGTCACCGAGGACGTGCTGGAGCAGGTCGAGGAGGCCGCGCACGCGCTGGCGTACATCGTGGTCACCGACCGCCGCTTCACCGACCTCTACCACTGGGGCCAGCGCACCACCCCGGTGAGCCTCGCCGCGGAGATCCAGCGCCAGCTCCTGCCCTCGGCGCCCTCGTGCGAGGCCGCCGAGTTCGCGCTCGCCGCCGCCCTGGTCCCGGCCGACAGCAACGCCGGGGACACCTACGACTACGCCCTCGACCACGACACCCTGCACCTGTCCATCACGGACGCGATGGGCCACGACGTCGACGCCGCCCTCATGGCCACCCTTCTGGTCAATGCCTCGCGCGGTGCCCGCCGGGCCGGCGTCGCGATCGGGGAGCAGGCCCAGCGCGTCCATCAGGCCCTCCTCGACCACGGCCGGCGCACCTTCGCCACCGGCCAGCTGCTGCGCATCGCCCTCGACGGGAGCAGTGCGCACATCGTCAACGCCGGGCACCTCTGGCCGCTGCGGCTGCGCGACGGCGTGGTCACGCAGATCCCGCTGGACATCAACCTGCCCTTCGGCGTGGCCGGGCAGCGCGGCCCGTACGAGGTGCAGGACCTCGACCTGCGGCCCGGCGACCGTCTGCTGCTCTACACCGACGGCATGCAGGAACGCCGGGCGGAGTCCGTCGATCTCGCCGGGCTGCTGCGCGCCACCGCCACGGAGCACCCCCGCGAGGTCGTCCGCGTCCTGGTCGCCGCGGTCGTCGCGGCCTGCGGCGAGCATCTCGACGACGACGCCACCGTGCTCTGCCTGGACTGGCACGGCCCCACCACCGAGGAGCGCCACGCCAGAGGTGGGGCGGACACCTGACCTTCCCGGCCGGAGCGCCGGAACATCAGGACGGGGGCGCGGGGACGGGGTGGGCGGCGAGCGCCTGTGCCGTGTGGAACAGGCTGGACGCCATGGCCCGTCCGGTGGAGGCCGCCCAGTCGTGGCCGCGCTGCTCGTCCAGGTAGTTCGGGCCGGGGCCGGGGCCGAGGTGCCAGTAGGTCCACGCCTGGCCGGGGATCGTGTACCCGATGTCGCCGAGGGCGCCGTCGATCTCGCTGATCACGTGGTGGGCGCCGTCCTCGTTGCCGGTCACCACCACCCCGGCCACCCGGTTGTACGCGACCGGCCGCCCGGCGTCGTCCGTCTCACTGATCATGGCGTCCATCCGCTCCAGCACCCGCTGCGCCACCGACGACGGGTGCCCGACCCAGGTCGGCGAGGCGATGACGAGGATCTCCGCGGCGAGCAGCTTCTCGTGCACACGGGGCCACTCGTCCCCGTTCCCCATGTCGGTCTCGACGCCGGGCGCGATGTTCAGATCGACGGCCCGTACGAGGTCCACCTCCACTCCGTAGCCCTTGAGTGCGGCGACCACGATCCCCGCGAGCGCCTCGGTGTTCGAGGGCTCCGGGGACGGCTTGAGGGTGCAGTTGATCACTAGTGCGCGCATGGGGGTGTGGGTTCCCCGATCGCCGGGTTGGAAAGGTGCCGGGGGCCGGTATTCGCCCGGACGGACCGGGGGCCTGCCCGCGCACCCATGGGCGACCCGTCCTCGTGCACCCTGTTGCGAACATGTCAATCCGCGCTACGGTCTACCCGCGTCAACCCACACCTCCCCCACGAGGAGTCGATGCGCCGTGCCCCTGCTCCGACGAGCCCTCGCTCTCGCCGCCCCCGCGCTGGCCACCGCCGCGCTGCTCCAGATCCCCGCCCCGGCCCAGGCGACCGTCGTCCCGGACCACGCGGTGATCATCTGCCAGAGCGCCAGCTTCTACGCCAACTACGACAGTTCCTCCGGTCCCACCGGCCTGGTCCGGACGCTGTACTACGGCGACAAGGTCGGCCACACCCGAGGCGCGCACCCCGTCTACAACGGCTGGGCGGCCACCTTCGACTTCGGCCCCAACGACTGGGGCTACGTGCGCGACGAGTGCATCGGCGGCTACGGCTCATGGTGAGCCGGGATCTGGGAGGCAAGGGCATGTCCGCACCCCGTACCGTCCGCTTCGCGGCGTTCGCGGCCGCCGTCGGCGCCGTCCTGCTGCTGGGTTCCGGACCCGCGCAGGCCGCCGACGGCACCGTCGGCACCCGCGAGACCGTCTGCGCGCAGGACCTCTTCGTGCGGACCGAGCCGGTGGGCGCCTGGATGGGCACGCTCTACAAGGGACAGACGTTCCTGGTGGAGAGCAAGCAGTCCGGCTGGGCGTACGGCTTCGCCTACGGCAACATCAACCGCCGGGGCTGGGTCCAGGACGGCTGGTTCTGCTAGGGCGGCCCGGAAGCATCCCCCTCACGGCGACATCCGCGCCGCGACCTCCTCCGCGCACTCCCGCAATGCCGGGGCGTGGGAACGGAGTTGGTCCGCGTCCGTCAGGATGACCGTCCCGGCCAGGGACAGCGCCAGGGGCGGGGTGCCCTCCGGGGTGTCGGGCAGTGCCACCGCGATCGAGCGGACGCCGATCTCGTTCTCCTCGTCGACCTCCGCCCAGCCCCGCTCCCGCGCGAGGGCCAACTCCGCGCGCAGCAGGGCGGGATCGGTGATCGTGCGGGGGGTCACCGCCGGGAGCGGGCCGGTGAGCAGGCGCTCGCGGTCCGCCTCCGGCAGCGAGGCGGCCAGTGCCTTGCCCAGCGAGGTGGCCTGCCAGGGGTTGCGGGTGCCCTCGGCGTTGCGCAGCTGGAGATGCTGGGTGCCCTGCACGGAGAGGACGAGCAGCACCTCGCTGTCGTTCAGGATGCCCGCGATGACCGGCAGGCCGGTGCGCGCGGCAAGCCTGCGCATGGGCGCGGCCGCCGCCGAGTAGCCCGCCGGGGAGCGCTGGAAGCCGCGGGACAGTTCCAGCACGCGGGAGCCCAGCGCGTACCGCCGGGCCTCCTCGTCGTACGTCGCGAACCGTTCCTCGACCAGGCGGCCGAGGATGCGGTGGGCGCTGCTCACGGGCAGCTTCGCGGCGCGGGCGGCGGCGCTGACGCCGAGGCCGGCGGGGTGCTCGGCCAGCACGGTGAGCAGTCGCAGCCCCCGGCCCAGCATGTCGTCGCCGGATGGTGTGGTCACCGTGCGCGCCTTTCGTCGTTCACTGCCGCTGTCGTGGCCGGGGTGGGGACGGGGTGCGGCGGCCGTCCGTACGCGTGCCGGGGCGGCCGCCGCTTCGACGGTCACCGTACCGGGACCGGGCCCGTGCTCCTGGCGGGCTCGGGTGCCGCGAGGGTCAGCGCGGCGGCGACCAGGGTGCACACCGCCATCAGGCCGAAGGCGCCCGCGTCGCCCAGCTCGGTGCCGCGTACCCAGCCGACCAGATAGGTCCCGGCGAACGAGCCGAGCGCGCCGAAGGAGTTGACCAGCGCGACGGCCGCGCCGGCGATCCCGGGCGGCGCGAGGGTGGTGACGAGCGCGAAGTACGGGCCGTACGGGGCGTACAGGCACACGCCGGCCACCACCAGCAGGGTCAGGGCGAGCGGGAAGTCGCCGCCGGCCGCGTACGAGCCGAGCAGGGCGACACCGCCGCAGGCCAGCCAGGGCCAGACGGCCACGCGGCGGCGCCCGCTGCGGTCGGAGAGGCGGGAGTTGACCAGCATCGCCACGGCCGCGCACGCGTACGGGATCGCGGTGAGCAGGCCGGTGGCGCCGATGCCCTCGCCGGAGCCCTTCTTGATGATGGCCGGGAGCCAGAACACGAAGCCGTACATGCCGAAGGACCAGAAGAAGTACTGCACGGCCATGGTGAGCACGGCGGGGGAGCGCAGCACCCGGCCGTACCGCTCGCGCAGGGTGCCGGTCACCGGCGGCGCGGCCGCCTTCTCCGCCGCCAGGTCGGCCCGGAGCAGCGCGAGTTCGGGCTCGGGGAGGTTGCGTGCCTGCTCCGGGCGGTCCTTGACGAGCCAGAGGCAGCACACGCCCCACAGCACCGACGGCACGCCCTCGGCGACGAACATCACCCGCCAGTCCGAGACCGACACCAGCCAGCCGGAGACCGCCGACAGCCACATCACCGTGACCGGGTTGCCCAGGATGAGGAAGGTGTTGGCGCGGCCGCGCTCGCCGCGCGTGAACCACCGGCCGAGCAGCATCACCATCGACGGCAGCACCGCGCCCTCCACCACACCGAGCGCGAAGCGCACCGCGATGAGCTGGGCCGGGCTGCTGAGCATGCCCTGGAGCACGGCGAGCAGACCCCAGGCCACGGTCGACCAGGCCACCAGGCGGCGGGCGCTGCGCTGTTCGGCGTAGATCGTGCCGGGGATCTGGAAGAAGAAGTAACCGAGGAAGAACGAGGCGGCGATCAGGGAGTCCGCCCCCGCCGACAGTCTCAGGTCCTCGGCCATGCCGCCGGCGGAGGCGATCGCGTAGTTGGACTTGTCGAGATAGGCGAGCGAGTAGGTGACGAACGCGACCGGCATCAGATACCGGGCGCGGGAGGACCGCCAGAAGCCTGTCTGCGTGGGTGCCGCCGCTGCGGTGTCGGTGGCGGGTGACGTCGCTGTCATCCCAGACCCCCTGTTTTCCGTGTGATGGAAAGTGTTTCACTGGACGGAAAGCACGGTACGAGACGGAGGGTTCGATGACCAGAGATCTGCACCACACCGCCACCGGCGTCCTGCTGCCCTGGGCAGGTCTGGACCGGCAGCACGGCCCCTGGCCCGAGGGGGTCGAGGTCCAGGTGTGGGACGGCGTCACCCCCGGCAGCGAGCCCGCCGACGAGGCGCTCGCCCGTGTCGGCCTGTGGGTGATGCCCTACGCCGTGCCGGATGCCGTGAACCTGCTGCCGAAGCTGACCGGCCTGCGCGCCGTGCAGTCACTCAGCGCCGGCGTCGAGAAGCTTCTCCCGCTCATGCCCGCCGGGGTCACCCTGCACAACGGGCGCGGCCTGCACGACGCCTCCACCGCCGAGCACGCCCTCGGGCTGATCCTCGCCGCCCAGCGGGACCTGCCGCAGTGGGTCGCCGACCAGGGTGCCGGACGCTGGGAGCCGCACTTCACCCGCTCCCTCGCCGACGCCCGCGTCACCATCGTCGGCTACGGCTCCATCGGCGCGGCCCTGGAGCGGCGGCTGCTCGCCTGCGAGGCGGACGTCGTCCGGGTGGCGCGGCGCGCCCGGCCCGACGAGCGCGTCCACGCGGTGGCCGACCTGCCCGCACTGCTGCCGGAGACGGACATCGTGGTGCTCGTCCTGCCCGAGAACCCGCACACCGTCGGCATGTTCGGCACCGATGAGCTGGCCGCGCTGCCCGACGGCGCGCTCGTCGTCAACGTGGGCCGGGGCCGCACGCTGGACACCGGCGCGCTGCTCGCCGAGACCCGGTCGGGCAGGCTGCGGGCGGCCCTGGACGTCACCGACCCGGAGCCGCTCCCCGCCGGCCACCCGCTGCGGCACGCCCCCGGCGTGCTCATCACCCCGCACGTCGCGGGCGGCTCGGCCGCGTTCCGGCCGCGCGCGGAACGCCTGATCGTCGAGCAGGTACGCCGGTTCGCCGCCGGGGGCAGCGGGCAGGTGGCGAGGTCGGTGTAGGCGCAGGGCAGGTTCGCCGCCCGGTTGAAGTCGAGCACCACCGTGCCGTCGG
>NZ_MUNH01000675.1:0-4405 GCF_002154615.1 Streptomyces recifensis | reverse complement strand
ATCTGATCCTGTCCGCGATGCGCCACCGCGCCGCCGAACTCGGCGACCGCGTCCGCTACGTCCGTGCCGAGACCTACCGCGAGGGCCTGCGCGAGGCGGTGGGCGCCGGCCGCGTCACCGTCCACCACCCCACCTCACGCGCCGCCCTCGGCCTGGTCCGCTCGCTGGAGAAGGTGCGCGTGCTGCCCGCCCGCGGCTTCCTGTTCCCGCAGGACACCTTCCGCGCCTGGGCCGACGGACGCGGCGGCCACCGGCTGCGCCAGGAGGACTTCTACCACTGGGTACGCCGTGAGCTGGACCTCCTCATGGACGGCGGTGAACCGGCCGGCGGCCGCTGGAACCACGACCACGACAACCGCGAACCACCACCGAAGGGCGCCCGCACCCTCGACGCGCCGAAGCCCTACCGGCCCCGCGAGGACGAGATCGACGAGCAGGTCCGCGCCGACCTCGACCGCTGGGAGCGGGAGGAGGGCATCACCTTCGTCGGCCGAGACGGCCCGCGCCGCTTCCCGGCCACCCGCCGGGAGGCGCTGGCCGCGCTGCGCCGCTTCACCGGGCACCGGCTCGCCGGGTTCGGCCCGCACGAGGACGCCATGCTCGCCGCCGACCCGGTGATGAGCCACAGCCTCCTCTCCTCCTCCCTCAACCTCGGCCTGCTCGACCCGGCCGAGGTGGTCACCGCCGCCGAGGACACCTGGCGGGCGGGCGACGCGCCCATCTCCAGCACCGAGGGGTTCATCCGGCAGGTCGCGGGCTGGCGCGAGTACGTGTGGCAGCTCTACTGGTACTTCGGTGAGGACTACCGGAACCGCAACGCCCTCGGCGCCCGCACTCCGCTGCCCGACTGGTTTCTCGAACTCGACGCCGACGCCGTCACCGCCCGCTGTCTGTCCACCGCTCTCGCCCAGGTCCGCGACACCGGCTGGACCCACCACATCCCGCGCCTGATGCTGCTCGGCAGCCACGCCCTGCAACAGGGGTGGGAGCCGCGCGCGGTCACCGACTGGTTCCACCGCTGCTTCGTGGACGGCTACGACTGGGTGATGCTGCCCAACGTCGTCGGCATGTCCCAGTACGCCGACGGCGGCCGGATGACCACCAAGCCGTACACCTCCGGTGGGGCCTACATCCACCGTATGAGCGACTTCTGTGGTGGCTGCGCCTACAAGCCGGGGGACCGCACCGGCGATCGGGCCTGCCCGTACACCACCGGCTACTGGGCCTTCGTCCACCGCCACCGCGATCTGCTGGCCGCCAACAACCGCACCTCCCGCGCCGTCCAGGGCCTCGACCGCCTCGGCGACGTGGAGGAGGTCCTGCGCACGGCCCGCGACCGGGGCGACTCGCCGCCCTGACCCGCGGACGGAAACGCCGCGCGCCGCCACCCACGGGGGGCAGCGGCGCGCGGCGAATTCCGTACCGGCGGCTCAGCTCACCTTGGCGGCCGCCTCCTTCTCGGAGTGCACGTCATCGGTGGCGAGAGTGCCGCGGGCGCTCTCGAGGTGGGCCCGGACGAACCACTGGAACTGCTCCAGGTCGCGGAGCTGCCCGATCAGGAGGTCCTCGGTGGCGGGATCGATCTCGCCCGCCTCCTTGACCGCGGCGCGTACGCCCTCGATCACGCCGGTGTAGACCACGTCGAGCGCGGCGAGGTGGGCGATGGCGTCGCCCCGGCCGATGGAGTAGTCGTCCCACGTGCGCTCGGCCACCAGGGAGCCCGGCGTGCCCTGGGCGACACCGCCGAGGGCGGCGGTCCGCTCGGCCACGTCGTCGGCCATGTCACGGACCCGGTCGACCTGCGGGTCGATCATCTCGTGCACGGCGATGAAGTGGGGTCCGACGACGTTCCAGTGCACGTGCTTCAGCGTGAGGTGGAGGTCGTTGAGCGCGTGCAGACGGAGGCGGAGCAGACCGATGAGCTTGCCGGCGGCCTCACGTTCGAGGCCCGGCACGGTGTACTTCGGGGTCAGATCCTTGGTCCGGGTGGTCATCATTCACCTCTGTCGTCACGGTGAGAAGTCCTTGCCTGAGCACATGTGCCCCGGTCCGACCCTCTCAGACGTGCTTTTGTCCCGCCCGTCGCAGTAGGCGGAACGGGCCCTTCCGACCAAGCCGCACGCCGACCGGCTACGGATTCCAGGTGACGATCCCGTACGACCGCCCGAAGGGAAGGCGCCCCGTTGACAGTCCACAGCGACGGCCCGGACGAGACGACGCGCCGGCAAGGCGGCGAGGGGGTGGAGGGCCCGGAGAGCGCGCTGGTCGTCCGGTACGCCCCCAGGTCCCCGAAGGCCGCGGTGCTCACCCTGCACGGCGGCCGGGCCGAGGACGTCTCCGTCAGCCGGCCCTGGCATCTCGCCGCGCTGCGGATGCGCCCCATGCTGCGCGCCGTCGCCACCGGGCTGCCGTCGGACGGCATCGTGCTCGGTGAGGTGCGCTACCGGCACCGGGGCTGGAACGGCGGGGCGGCCGCCGACGACGTGCTGCGCGCCCTCGGCGAACTCCGCGAGAGGTTCGGCCCGCTGCCGGTCGTGCTGGTCGGCCACTCCATGGGCGGCCGGGCCGCCCTGCACGCGGCCGCCCACCCGGCCGTGCGCGGCGTGCTGGCGCTCGCGCCCTGGCTGCCCGCCGCCGAACCCGCCGTCCACCTGCGCGGCCGGCGCCTTGTGGTGATGCACGGCGACGCCGACCGGATCACCGGCGCCGACGACTCGGTGAACTTCGTGCTGCGGGCACGCACGGCCGGCGCGCACGCCGGGATGATCATGCTCACCGGGGCGGAGCACGCCATGCTGCGCCGCCTGCCCACCTGGCACCGGCTCGCCACGGAGATCGTGGCCGACCTGCTGCGCGACCACCCCGCGGAGGGCGGCACGGTCGCCGAGGCCACCGCACCCGGAGCGCCGGCCTTCCTGCGCGTCTGACCTCGCCCCGCGCGGCCTCCGGGGCCCGCCGACATGTCCCGCTTGTCCCCGTATCGATCCCCGCACTGTGTGCACTGCGGTGATCCGAGCTATCGGGCCGGTGGCGGGCCGAGCCCGGCGGCGGGCACATTCGGACCGTGGACAGGCGGGAGGGGCAGCCATGGGGGAGAGGCCGACAGCCGGCGTCACCATCGAGGACCTTCGGGCGGAGCTCGACGCGATCGACGAACGTTTCCTGGACGAACTGCGTGCCCGGATCGAGAAGTGCGTGGAGATCGGCCACTTCAAACGGGAGCACGACGTGCCGATGATGCAGCCGCACCGTATCGGCATCGTCCAGGAACGCGCCGCCCGCTACGGCGAACGGCACGGCATCGACCGGGAGTTCCTGCGGAAGCTGTACGACCTCGTGATCGAGGAGACCTGCCGCGTCGAGGACCGGGTGATCGGAGGTTCCTCGTGAGGACCTTGCTCATCGACAACTACGACTCCTTCACCTACAACCTCTACCAGTTGCTCGGCGAGGTGAACGGACGGCCGCCGGTCGTCGTCCGCAACGGCGCCGACTGGTCCGCATTGCGGCTGGAGGAGTTCGACGCCGTCGTCATCTCGCCCGGCCCCGGACGTCCGGACCGGGAACGGGACTTCGGGATCAGCGCCCGCGCCATCCTCGACAGCGGACTGCCCGTCCTCGGCGTCTGCCTCGGCCACCAGGGCATCACCCACCTGTTCGGCGGCACGGTCGCCCTCGCGCCCGAGCCCATGCACGGCCGGATCTCCGCCGTCCACCACAACGGCACCGACCTCTTCGCCGGACTCCCCAGCCCCTTCGACGTGGTCCGCTACCACTCGCTCGCCGCCACCGACCTGCCCGACGAACTCGAGGCCGTCGCCTGGACCGGGGACGGCGTGATCATGGGTGTGCGGCACGTGTCCCGGCCGGTGTGGGGCGTGCAGTTCCACCCCGAGTCCATCAGCAGCGAGTACGGCCGTGACCTGCTGCGCAACTTCCGCCGCCTGGCGCTCGCCCACCGGGCCACCGGCGCGAACGGCTCCCGGTACACCGTGCACACCCGGCGGATCGGCGTCCAGCCCGACACCGAGGCCGCCTACCGCGCCCTCTTCGCCGGGGACGCCCACAGCTTCTGGCTGGACAGCGGTGCCGTCATCGAGGGCCTGTCCCGCTTCTCCTTCCTCGGCGACGGACGCGGCCCGCTCGCCGAGTACGTCAGCTACCGGGTCTCCGACGGCGGCGTCACCGTCCGCAGCCCCGGCCGCGCCGGCGACGAGGGCGAGATCGTCGAGCAGGGCTTCTTCGAGTACCTCGACGAGCAGATCCGCACCCGCGCCGTGCCCGTACCGGCCGGGCTGCCCTTCGAGTTCAACCTCGGCTACGTCGGCTACCTCGGCTACGAACTCAA
Source organism: Streptomyces recifensis (assembly GCF_002154615.1). Taxonomy (NCBI): domain Bacteria; kingdom Bacillati; phylum Actinomycetota; class Actinomycetes; order Kitasatosporales; family Streptomycetaceae; genus Streptomyces; species Streptomyces recifensis. Next base: position 57 of record NZ_MUNH01000675.1, on the reverse strand, counting down.
GGCCGAGACCGGTGGCCAGGCCGTGCACAAGTCCGCCACCCCGGACGCGGCCATGCT
>NZ_MUNH01000674.1:0-659 GCF_002154615.1 Streptomyces recifensis | reverse complement strand
GCGGCCGTGGCCACGGCCGCCACGCTCCGTTCGGTCTCCGAACCCTGGCACTGAGACCCCGCCCGGACCGCGTAGGCTGAGGACCACCATGTCCAATAAGACGTTCGAGGAGCTCTTCACCGAGCTCCAGCACAAGGCAGCCAACGGCGACCCCGCCACCTCCCGCACCGCGGAACTGGTCGGCAAGGGCGTCCATGCCATCGGCAAGAAGGTCGTCGAGGAGGCCGCCGAGGTCTGGATGGCCGCCGAGTACGAGGGCAAGGAAGCCGCTGCCGAGGAGATCTCGCAGTTGCTCTACCACGTCCAGGTGATGATGGTCGCCCGTGGCATCTCGCTGGACGACGTCTACGCCCATCTGTGATCCGTCGCCCCGTACGCCCGACCCGCCGTACCACCCCGTCACACGAAGGAAGCCGACCTCATGCTGCGCATCGCCGTCCCCAACAAGGGTTCCCTGTCCGGACCTGCGGGGGACATGCTGCATGAGGCCGGCTACCGGCAGCGGCGGGAGTCCAAGGAACTGCGCACCGTGGACCCGGTGAACGAGGTCGAGTTCTTCTACCTCCGCCCCCGGGACATCGCGATCTACGTGTCCTCCGGGCAGCTGGACATCGGCATCACCGGCCGGGACCTGCTGATCGACTCCGGCGCCGGCGCCG
>NZ_MUNH01000673.1:0-6392 GCF_002154615.1 Streptomyces recifensis | reverse complement strand
ACCGGGGCTGCTCGCCGTCATCGCCATGCAGCGCGTCTTCGCCGACCCGGGCAGTCCGTGGGCCACCCCGCGGTACGCCGGGGCGGCCGCGGGGGTGGCGCGGCTCCTGCCCGCGTTCGGGGACCGGGTGGTGTTCCGAGGCCGGGCCGTGAGGAGGCGTGCCGGTCTGCCGTCCGATCGGGTGAACCGCCCGTGAAGGGTTCCGGCCCGCTGGAAACCTCTGCGCATGGTCCGTGGGCGGATGGGTACGCGGCCGGGAGCGCGCTCGGGCCCCGGTCCGGCGTGAGCCCGTACGACCGCACTACCTGGGGATGTGCCATGGAGACACCCGCACACGACGACCTTCCGACGCCGACGCCCGCCCAGCAGGCATTGGACGTGCTGGCCGTCAACACCGACGACCAGGCCGCCCTTGAAACCCTCGCGCACAGCGACGTGCTCGTCCCGATGCCCGACGAGGCCGTGGACGCGGAGGGCGCCGACTCCACCATGGTCGCCCTGCCGGTGCTCGAGCAGCCCGGCGGTGAGCAGGTGGTACCCGTCTTCACCTCGGAACTGGAGATGGCCGGGCTGCTGCCCTCCGTCTCGCGCTACCGCCTCATCCAGCTCGGCGCCCTCGCCTCCCAGTGGCCCGAGGAGGAGCTGTCACTCACCATCGACGGCAGCTCGGAACACGGGCTGACGCTGACCTCGCAGGGCGTGCGCTCACTGCTGGCGCGCTGAATCGCCTGCCGTATGGCGGAGTCGCACATGGCGACTTCGCCATACGGGTGTGTCCGGGGGTATGCGACGCGCCCCTGTGAGGCCCACTTATGTGAGCAACCCATATGTGGGCAACGTCTACGTGGGCTGCGCCTGTGGGGGCTGAGCCTGTGTGGGCAGAGCACAGGTGCCCAGCGCCTAGGTACGAGCCGGACTCAGTCCGAGGACTCCGCCAGCATCCGCTCCAGCACGCCCCGCTGCAGCGGCAGCACCTCCGCGTGCAGCTCACGGCCCCGGCGGGTGAGGCTGACCCACACTCCGCGCCGGTCCTCCGCGCACACCGTGCGCTCGACCAGCCCCTCCTTCTCCAGCCGTCCGATCAGCCGGGACAGCGCCGACTGGCTGAGGTGGACCCGGCCGACCAGGTTCTGCACCCGGCAGTGGTCGCCCTCGGCGGGCGTCTCCGTGGACAGGATGTCCAGCACCTCGAAGTCGCTGGCACCCAGGCCGTGCGGATGCAGGGCGCGGTCTATCTCGCACATGGTGCGCGCGTGCACCGCGAGGATGTCCCGCCAACGTTCTTCGAGCCGGGCGCCCTCGCCCGTCTTCACTGCCATACCCGCACGGTAGCACCGTTCCGGCCAATCGTTGACTGTGCAACTAGTGCCGGCGCAAGCCGCCGTACGGGCGACCCCGGCCCTCCGGCCCCGGCGCGCCTCATCGCGCCCCACCGTGGCCCGCGCCGCCCTCCGTCGGGTACCGGACAACCCGTCCCGAGAGCCGGACGTGCCATCGCCGCCTGCGCCACAGTGGGGCCACGGGACACGAGCAGCCCAGGAGTGGGGGAGGGGGTGCAGGCATGACGGGCACTCCCTCGGGCCGGATACGGCAGACCGTCCTGTACTGGCTCAAGGACCCGGCCGCCCACTTCCCCCCGGCGAGCATCGACCCCCTCGGTACCGGTGTCACCTCGCACGCGGTCGCCGCCAAGCTCGGCGTGCCCCGCCGTACGGCCGTCGCCCATCTCGACTTCCTCACCCGCCTCGGCCTCCTGCGCGGCAGGCGCCGGCTGCTGCGCACCTACTACCACCGCGACGAGGCCCGGATCGCCGAAGTGGCCCAGCTCTTCGAGAAAAACTGGTGACCCTGACTTCTCGGGCAATACGGGCGCTCACGGTAAGAAATCGTTGTGAGGTAGGTGGGTTCCGCCCGCAGTACGGGTTGCGGCGTTCCGTCCCACACCCCGGGTGCCTCTACGCTGCCGTACGCGCGGGCGGCGCTCCGGAGCGGTCCGCGCCGGTGCCGTACGGGCGCGCCAAGACGTGTCCGCACCGCCGTCGGACCCCTCTCCCCAGAACTGGAATCCATGAGTGCCATCTCTGTCGGCCAGGCCGTCGTCCTCGGAGTAGTGGAGGGGGTGACCGAGTTCCTTCCGGTGTCCTCCACCGGTCACCTGAAGATCGCCGAGGGGCTCATGCACATCCCCGTGGACGACAAGTCCGTGGTCGGGTTCTCCGCGGTGATCCAGGTCGGCGCCATCGCGGCCGTGCTCCTGTACTTCTTCAAGGACATCAAGCGGATCGTCAGCGCCTGGTTCCGGGGCCTGTTCAACTCCGAGGAGCGCTACCACCACGACTACAAGTTCGGCTGGTGGGTGATCGCCGCCACCATTCCGATCGTCGTCGTCGGACTGGCGGCCAAGCCGCTGATCGACGGTCCGCTCGCCTCCCTGTGGGTGGTCGCCGGCTCGCTGATCGTGGGCTCCGGCGTCATGTGGGCGGCCGACCAGATGGGCCGCCACAAGCGGGGTGAGGACGACACCTCGTTCAAGGACGCGATGCTGGTCGGCAGCTCGCAGATCCTCGCGCTGCTCTTCCCCGGTTTCTCCCGCTCCGGTGCCACGATGTCGACGGGGCTCATCCTCGACCTCGACCGGGTCGCCGCCACCCGCCTCTCCTTCTTCCTCGGCATCCCGGCCCTCACCGGCGCCGGTGTCTACGAGCTGAAGGACGCCCTGGGCGCCGGCGTGGGCGCCGCCCCGCTCGCGGTCGGCACCGTCGTCTCCTTCGTCGTCGCCTACGCCTCCATCGCCTGGCTGCTGAAGTTCGTCGCCAAGCACTCGTTCAACGCCTTCGTGATCTACCGGATCGTCGTCGGCGTGGCGCTGATCGGCCTGCTGGCCACCGGCACACTCAGCAACTGAGGCGAGCGCGCCACCGCACGGGGTGCGGACGTCCGGACGAGCCGGGCGTCCGCACCCCGTCGGCGTCCCGGATCGTCACGCCTTGACAGGTTCTGGCCTCAGACCGCACCATCGCCCGGTGAACCTGTCAGACAGCCAGACAGGTGGCCCGGCCCCCCGACGCGTCAGCGCCCTGGAAGCGGTCCTCGGCCACCTCCGCGGCGCCATCGAGCGCGGCGAGTACGCGATCGGCGGCAAACTGCCCTCCGAGGCCGAGCTGTGCCGCACCCTGGAGGTCTCCCGGCCCGTCGTCCGCGAGGCCCTGCGCGCCCTGCACACCATGGGGCTCACGGTCTCCCGCACCGGCAGGGGCACGTTCGTCGTCGCCGACGCCGTGCAGGACCCCACCTTCGGCGACTACACGGCCGGCGACCTGCTGGAGGTCCGCCGGCACGTCGAGGTCCCGGTCGCCGGGTACGCCGCGCGGCGCCGTACCCAGGAGGACCTGGACCGGCTGACCCTGCTCCTGGACCGCATGGAGCGGGAGACGGACACCGCCGCCTGGGTCGCCATGGACACCCTCTTCCACCTCGCCGTCGCGGAGGCCGCCCACAACCCGGTCTTCCGCAAGGTGATCGAGGAGATCCGTGACGCCCTCGCCCGCCAGTCGGCCTTCCTCACCGAACTGGGCGGCCGTCGCGAACAGTCCGACCGCGAGCACCGCGCACTCGTCGACGCGCTCGCCGCGGGCTCCGAGGGCGATGCCGTCGCCGCCATGACCCACCATCTCGACCGGGTCGCCACGACCCTCACCCGAATCGTCCGCCCCACCGGCACCGCCACACCCCCGGCGCTGCCCGTACCGGGCGGCCCCGAGACCACCGGAGCCGACGCGTGACCCATGTCCAGGCCATCCCCGACCCCGTGACCCCGGCAGCGACGCGGGCCGGCTCCCTGCTGGGCGCCCCCGTCCTGCGCGAACCGGGTCACGCCCCCGTCGTCCACCTGGTGCGCGGCGGTGTGATCGAGGGCGTCCACCACGGCTCGGTCGTCGTTCTCGGCGCCGACGGCGAGGTGCGGTTCCGGCTCGGCGACGCCGAGGCCGCCTTCTACCCGCGCTCCGCTCTCAAGCCCCTCCAGGCCGTCGCCATGCTGCGGGCGGGCCTGCCCCTCGACGGCGACCTGCTCTCCCTGGCCGCCGCCAGCCACTCCGGCGAGGAACGCCACCTCGACGGCACCCGGCGCGTCCTGGACCTCGCGGGGCTTGCCGAGGCCGAGCTGCGCAACACCCCCGACATGCCGTACGACCCTGTCGTCCGCGACAGCTGGGTCCGCGAGGGCCGGGGGCCGTCCCGGCTCGCGCAGAACTGCTCCGGCAAGCACGCCGCCATGCTGTGGACCGCGAAGCTCAACGGCTGGTCCCTGGACGACTACCTCGATCCGGCCCACCCCCTCCAGCGGGCCGTCGCCGAGACGGTCGAGGACCTCACCGGCCAGCGGATCGCGCACGTCACCGTCGACGGCTGCGGCGCGCCCCTGTTCGCCGTCTCCCTGCACGGACTCGCCCGCGCCCTCGCCCGCATCACCACCGCCGCCCCCGGCACGCCCGAGGCCCGGGTGGCGGACGCGATGCGCGAGCACGCGGAGATGGCCTCCGGAGTCCGCCGGGACGTGGCCGCCCTGATGCGGGCCGTGCCCGGTCTGCTCGCCAAGGACGGCTTCGAGGGCGTCCAGGTGGCCGCGCTGCCCGACGGCCGCGCCATCGCCGTGAAGATCGCGGACGGCGCCGACCGGGCCCGCGTCCCCGTCGCCGCGGCCGCCCTCGCCCACGCCGGGATCGACCCGGCCCTCCTCACGGAGTTCGCGGGCGCACCCCTGCTGGGCGGGGGGCGGCCGGTGGGAGCGGTGCGTACGGTGCCGGCGCTGGACCTCGCCTCCTGACCGGTCAGGCTTCGGTGCCGCTCCCGGCGTCCTTGCCGCTCTTGCCGCGCAGGGCCAGGGTGACGCCGGCCGCGCCGAGGACGACGATGCCGGCGATGGTCGCGGTCCGCGTCCAGTCCGTGTCGTCGTGCGGTGCCGGGGAGACGGCGGCCGCGACGGGGATCGCGGAGTGCGTGGGCTGCGGGGTGGCGCGCAGCCCGTCCAGCGAGCCCACCGGGTCCACCCGTCCGGCCGCGGCGAAGCCCCAGTCCAGCAATTGGCGTGCCTCCTCGTACACGGCGAGTCCGCCGCCCTCCTGAGGGTTCATCACCGTGGCCACCAGCGTGCGGCCGCCCCGGCGGGCGGCGGCGACCAGGGTGTTGCCCGCGTTGCTGGTGTAGCCGTTCTTGATCCCGATGATGCCGGGATACGGGGCCACACCGTCCTCGCCGCTCAGCAGCCGGTTGGTGTTCTCGATGGCGAACGGCCAGCCGTCACCGGGGAACTCGGCCTGGGCGGTGGAGCAGTACCGGGCGAAGTCGGGGTTCTGCAGCCCGGCCCGGCCGAACACCGCCAGGTCGAACGCCGAGGACACCTGGCCGGGGGCGTCGTAGCCGTCCGGGGAGATCACATGGGTGTCCATCGCGCCCAGCGTGCGGGCCTTGGTCTGCATCTTGGCGACGGTGGAGTCCACACCGCCGTCCAGGGCCGCCAGTACGTGCACGGCGTCGTTGCCGGAGCTGAGGAACACCCCCCGCCACAGGTCGGCCACCTGATAGGTGTGGCCCTCCTCCACGCCGACCAGGCTGCTGCCCTCGCCGACGTCCGCCAGTTCCTGGTAACTCACCTTGTGCTGCTGGGTCGCGGGCAGCGTCGGCATGACGGTCAGGGCGAACAGGGTCTTCAGCGTGCTCGCGGGCGGCAGCTTGCGGTGCGCCCCGTCGGCGGCGAGCACATCGCCGCTGTCGGCGTCGGCCACCAGCCAGGAGAGCGCGGAGAGCTGCGGTGTCTCGGGGGCACCGGCGCGCGGACGCACCTGGACGCCGGAGCCGTAGAGCAGGGACGGCTGCGGGACGGCCGCCCGTGGTGCGGGTGGCGCGGGTTCCCCGCCGTTTCCGGTGGCGGCGGCCACGGGCGCGAGGGCCAACGCTCCCACCATGCAGAGGGAACAGACAGAAACGGTCGCCCGACGTGAGAATCCGGTGCTCATATGATCAACGTAGGAAGGTCGGCCAGGTGCGGCGAGCTGCCCGCGCCGGACGGCTGACCCGAGCAACCCGGATGCCACACTCGGGGTCCATGTGGCGGTGCGCCCTGTGCGGCCGCTGTGGGTCTGCTGTGAGCACGCCCCCTACCGCTGCTGACGTGTGACGGAGCGACATGGTGGGGCGCCACATGGCGTAGCGCCCCATGTGCCGCGCCCCCATGGCCAGTGTCCGGATGCCGTAACGATCCCGGTCGAGGGGGCTACTTGTGCGCGTACTGTGCCCTATCGTCACGACATGTCCACGCCACCGCAGCAGCCCCGCAGCCGGCCGACCGGCCGCCGCAGCCCGGACCGCCCGCGCAGCCGCCCTCGGTCCCGACC
>NZ_MUNH01000672.1:0-1057 GCF_002154615.1 Streptomyces recifensis | reverse complement strand
CGGCGGGTCGGCGGGCTCCACCGTGGTGCACCGCAGCTCTCCCTCCTCGGGGGCGAAGACCGACCGCAGCGCGGGGTGCCGGGCGACCACCCGGGCCGCCGCCGCGGCGAGCGTCCGCCGGTCCGGTGCGCCGTCGATGCGCACGGTGCTCAGCACGCGCCAGGCGGGTGAGCCCGGCGCGATCCGCTCGGCGAACCAGAACTGGCGCTCGGTCGCGGTGGCGGTGCGGCGCTCGGTGTGGGGGCCGGAGGTGTCCATGGGCGTCACCGGGCCGCGTAGCCGGCGTCGACGGTCAGGGTGGTGCCGGTGACGCGACGGGAGCCGTCACCGGCGAGCCAGAGGGCGGCGGCCGCCACGTCGGCCGGGTCCACCAGGGTGTTCATCGGCTGGTCGGCCGTGAACAGTTCCTCGTGCTCGGCCGCCGGTACGTCGAGCGCCCGGGCCACCTCGGAGAGCATCCGGCCGTCCATCGCGGGTTCGTCGCGGATGTTGCCCGGGCACACCGCGTTGACCCGCACCCCGTACGAGGCGTAGTCGAGGGCGCTGGCCTTGGTCAGGCCGACCAGCCCGTGCTTGGCCGCGACGTACCCGGCGAAGTTGCGGTATCCGACCAGGCCCGCGGTGGACGCGATGTTGACGATCGAGCCGGAGCGGCGCTCGACCATGGCCGGGGCGAACACCTTGGTGGCGCGCCAGGCGCCCCCGAGGTCGATGTCCACCATGAGCTGCCAGTCCTCCTCCGGCGTCTCGTGCACCGGCAGCCCGGAAGGGGCCACGACGCCCGCGTTGTTGACGAGCACGTGCGGCGCGCCGAAACGGTCGTGCGTCCGCTCGCGCAGCTCGGTCAGGGCCGCGAGGTCCCGGACGTCGACGGCGGCGGTGAGCACGTCGGCGCCCTGGCGGCGGCAGGCGTCGGCGGTGTGGGCGAGCTGGCTCTCGGAGCCCAGCGGGTAGGGGACGCCGGGAATCGCGGCGGCCACGTCCAACAGGACCAGGTCCGCGCCCTGGGCCGCGAAGGCGAGCGCGCAGGCGCGCCCGGCGCCACGCGCGGCGCCCG
>NZ_MUNH01000671.1:0-4718 GCF_002154615.1 Streptomyces recifensis | reverse complement strand
GGAGGGCTGGCCAGCGAGAACCCGGGCGTCCCGGCGCCCCGCGCCTGAACATCGCCCCCGGGCTCTCGCCCCGGGGGCGGCACCGGTGCCGGACGGCCTGCTGCTCTTCTCTGAACTACCCGACATCAGTGGTTGTTGGATGAGGGAAAAGCCTGCTGCTGATGCAGACACGCGTCGTAGAGGGCGCCGTGGCCACGCCGTTGCTCGGGTACCCGCCTCAAGTCCACCACCTCAGCACGTCCCTTCACCCGGCAGCCCAATCCACGTTCGCACCACAGACGATCAGGCACGGCAGGTCTCCGGGAACCTGGCCGGCCAGCCATGCGGCAAACGGGACAGCCGCAGCTGGTTCGACCGCGATCCGGCATTCCTCCCACAGCCGGTCGCGTGCCCGCAATATCTGCTCATCGCTGACCAGCACGGAGGACACGTCGTGTGTGGACAGGACGGCGAAAGGGACCTCGCCGACCCGGCTCGCCCCGGTCGCGGATGCGGCGACGGAGTCCACGGCCGAGTCCACTGGCTCCCCCGCAGCGAGGGCGTCGTGCAAGCAGCAGCAGTGCTCCGGCTCCACGGCGACCACACGGCGCCCAGTGCCTGAGAGTGCCGTACCGGCCGCCAGCCCACCGCCGCCGACAGCCACCGCGATCGCGTCGACACCAGGCGCATCAGCCACGATCTCGGCCGCCACGGTCCCCTGGCCCGCGACGACGGCCGGATCGTCATAGGGGTGGAGGAACCGATATCCCGGCCGCGCCGCAGCATCCGCCGCCGCCGAGGCCGCCTCGGCGAAGGCAGCGCCGTGCCGGACGAGCCGCGCACCGGCGGCCTCGATGCGGCGGGCCTTCGCCGCTGGAACCGTTTCCGGCACATAGACCGTCGCGGACACGCCGAGCAGTGACGCCGCCGTCGCCACCGCCAGGCCGTGGTTGCCGCCGGACGCGGCCACGATGTGGTCGTCCAGAGGCTTCGAGAGCATCGCGTTGAGTGCGCCGCGCAGTTTGAACGAGCCGCTGCGCTGGAGGTACTCCAGCTTCAGCAGGACGCGCCGGTCACCGATCTTCACATCGAACAGCGGAGTACGACGGGCGTAAGGACGGATTCTTTCGGCGGCGGCGCGGACGTCGCTGGCCGAAAGCATGCGAGTTGGACTCTTCACGGAGTCCATGCTTCACGGGCGCCACCATTAGCGCCAGCAACGGTTGATAAGCCTCCGTTAGTGCTGCTTACGATGGGCGCATGGTGCGAGAGCTGGACGTCAACCGTTTGCGGGTACTGATGGAGGTGGCACACGCCGCGTCGATCGCCGAGGCAGCGCGCAAGCTCTCCTTCACTCCCTCGGCCCTCTCCCAGCAGATCTCCAAACTCGAAACGGAACTCGGCACCCGCCTACTCGAACGCCGCCCGACCGGCGTCACTTTGACGCCGGTCGGCGCTGTCCTGGTGGAACACGGCGAGCGGGTGATCGGAGAGCTCCGGCAGGCCCGGGCCGCGATCGACGCCGCGATGGGGGTGCAGCCGCAGCGCCTCGCGCTGGGCTCCTTCGCTACCGCGGCGCAAGTGCTGGTGCCGGCAGCGCTGGCCGCCCTCCAACGCCGGTATCCCCGAGCCGAGCTGTCGCTTGTCGACATCGAACCGCCCGAGGGCTACGGGCTGGTGACGTCGGGCGATCTGGAGGTGCTGATCACCCATCGCTACCCCGGCGTGGCACCGACACCGCATCCAGGGCTCGACCGGCAGCCGCTGCTCGACGACCCGCTCCGACTGGTGCTGCCCGCCGGCCACCGGCTCGCCGGGGACGCGGCACACGGCGGCATCAGCCTCGGCCAGCTCGAGACCGAGACATGGATCTCCGGCGCACCGGGCATCCCGAACAGGACCTGTCTGGAAACGCTCGCCCGCCAAGCGGACGTTGAGTTCCACGTCGCCTACGAGTCCGCCGACTACCACGTCATCCTGGCACTGGTCGGTGCCGGACTGGGCGTCGCGCTCGTCCCTGGGAGCATGCTCGCCGGTGCCGATCGCTCCAGGGTCTCGGTGCACGGCCTTCGCGGGCTCACTCCGGCCCGCGAGATCAGCATTGTGCACCGCCGGCGGCCGACCGAACTCGTCCGGGAGCTCGCAGCCTTCCTGCGCACTGCCGCGGGCGCACTCAGCCAGAAGAGCCCGCCCGAGGAGCCGTAGTCCACCGGACCTTCACTGGCTGATGAACCAGTTGAGGCGAGTGTGCAGGCCTCAACCGGACGGCTGTCGGCCGCCGCGCACGCGGGGATGGTCGGGTGACGACGACCCGCTCGTCAAGGTCGCGGGTGTCGCCCCCGCGCACGCGGGGATGCGCCAGCCGTCGTGACGGACGAGAAGGCGTTCGTCGCCGCGTGCGCCGCGCTGGCTGGCGGCGCCTATCTCGCGCGTGTCTCCACTGGGGTCCGCAGAGCGAGGAGAGCGACGTCGTCGTCGTTGTCGGCGGGGCGGACCCGGCGCAGGAGCTGGTCGGTGAAGGAAGCGAGGGGGCGGTGGGCGAGGGCGGCCGCGTGCTGGCGCAGCCGGCCCAGACCCTCGTCCAGGGAGTGTCCGGCTGCTTCGATGAGACCGTCGGTATAGAACAGGAGGGTGGATCCGGGCGGCAGGACGGCGGTGGCGTCGGGGCGGGGCGTGCGGGCCCACGTGCCCAGGAGGATGCCGTGGCCGTCGGTGAGGTAGCTAGTGAGGCCGTCCCGACTGACCAGCAGAGGTGGCGGGTGGCCGGCGTTGGTCCAGGACAGTTCCCAGTGCCCGTGGTCCGCCTGATCGAGGCGGGCGAAGATCACAGTGGCCATGGGCACATTGGTGATGTGCGTGATCGCCTCGTCGAGCCGCTCGACGATCCGGCTGGGGGGTTCCTGCTGGGACCAGGCGTAGGCACGGAGCACGTTGCGCACCTGTGCCATGCCGGCCGCTGCCTCCAGGTCGTGGCCGACGACGTCCCCGACGGCCAGGGCGGTGGCGCCGTCGGGCAGGCAGAAGGCGTCGTACCAGTCACCGCCGACCTGTGAGGCATGGGGTGCCGGCAGATAGCGGGCGATCATCTCCAGCCCGGGCACGCGCGGCAGCTGGGGCAGCAGGTGGTTCTGCATGGTCTCGGCGACCTTGCGCTGCCGCTGGTAGAGGCGGGCGTTGTCCAGAGCGATCGCGGCCCGGCGCGCGATGTCCTCGATCAGCGGAAGGTCGGCGGTGGTGAAGTCCCCCGCTTTCTCGGCGCGGCCCAGGGTCAAGGCCCCCAGCACCTCGCGAGTGCTGCGGATGGGGACGATGGCCGCGGAGCGGATACCGGTGGCCTCGAACAGGCGGCGCTGTTCGACCGCGATGCCGGAATCAGGCGGCTGCCGGTAGGTCTGGGGACCGGCAAGGGTGGAAGCAACCCCGCGCAGCGCTCGGGACAGCGGCATCGGGGATTCTTCCGGCACCGGGGGCATCGGACCCTGCAACTCTTCGTGGTCCACCAGCCTGCCGCCTTCGGCATGGACCACGGCGGTGCGCCACACCTCGTCCCGCTCCATGATCAAGTCGATGACCACCCAGTCCGCCAGCCGGGGCACGAGCAGCGCCACGAGCCGGCGCAGCGCCTCGTTGGTGTCCAGAGTGGAGTTCAGCTGTGTCGTGGTCTGCGCCAGCAGCGCCAGCCGCTCAAGCTCCGTCAGTGCCTCCGCCACCGGCTCCGGCCGTCGGCCCCCTTCCTGCGGTTGCCGGGCGCAGTGGAAGACAACGAGCGTGGCGGCCTCCCGGCCACCGGTGTCGTAGGGGGTGATCACCCAGTTGACGGGCAGCAGGGAGCCGTCACCGCAGGCGAACCACTCTCCTTCGGCCTGGGCGGTGCTTCCGGCGTGAAAGGCCTCCCGCATGCTGCATCTGCTGGTCGGCATCGGCTGACCACGGGCATCACGGTGCAGCAGATCGTGCGCGTCATGACCGACGAGGTCCTCCGCGGGCCGCGCCAGCAACTGCTCTGCCCGGGCGTTGACCGCGATGATGCACCCCTTCTCGTCCACCACGTACGCCCCCGCGCCGATGGCGGCCAGCGCCTCGCCCACAGCGGTGTCAGCCGCCCCACGGGAGTGCTGATCCATGCTCTCGGTGTGCTCTGGCTCAGCCACGCGTCTGCCTCTTTCATGATCGTCGGTCGTGCCGCCCGCTGCGCGCTCGGACGCTGCGTACCTGCGTTCCTTTCCCGCTCATGCCCGGATGCAGGCGTGCTGCCCTTGCTCCCGGCGCGCCGGGCCTGACAGTCCCCGTCGAGGCCCCGATGCCGTGGCCCTCGCCGACCGGGTCCGTGACCGCCTCGGCGTGCGCTACCTGGCTGCCGAGACACGAAGGGACTGGATCGCCTGACCCCTCAGAACGGGACGCAGACTCCGGCATCCGGTTCAGCCCAGGCGGGCGGCATCGCGGCGGGGTGTCCCAGAGCGTTACCCCATGGGGAATCGTGGAGGGGGGCGGGGGTGTGCGACGGTGGTCAGACACGAGACTGACCGGCGCCCGCGGGCGCCGGTCTTTCGCGGAGCCGGGCGTGTCCCCATCCCGGGGACGGCACCCTGCCTCCCTGCGCGCCGCCGCCCTTCCGGCACGCGTAACCGATCTGCTGTGGGACCTTCACCACACCGCCTTCATGGATGTCGCCGGCCTCCACCTTCTCTTCGACCACAGCCCCGCGGACGGCCCGGACCGCGGGGCTGTGGTCGAAG
>NZ_MUNH01000670.1:0-1697 GCF_002154615.1 Streptomyces recifensis | reverse complement strand
CCCCGGTCCCCACCACCGAAAACGGCATCCCCACCCACTTCCCCCACACCCAGCAGGGGGCAGAGAGCGCGGCGGCGAACTACGCGGTGGCACTGGGGTCTGACGGGATGTTCAACACCACTAAGCGGCACGCGATCGTGCAGACCATCGCGGTTCCCAGCTCCGCAGGCCGACTTCAGTCCGGGTTCGACGCGGATTACTCCGCTGCCTTCCTCAAAAAGGTAGGACTCACCGACGACGGGAACGCCCCCGAGGGCAGCACCTTCGTGAACCGCACGCTCCCGGCGGGATCCAAGGTCACCTCGTACAGCGACGGCGCGGCCACCGTTGAGGTGTGGTGCAACGGCATGTTCGGCCTCGCCGGTGACCGCTCGACGAACCCGGTGACCAGCAGCTGGTTCACCGTGACACTGAAGCTTCGGTGGAGCGACAACGACTGGAAGGTCCTTAATTCCAGCCAGCGGACCGGTCCCACCCCGGTCACCGGTGACAACCCGGTGTCCGGAGCCGATGAGATCAGCAAGGCGGTCCAGGAGTTCGGAGGCTTCACCTATGCCCGGTAGCCAGCACCGCGCGCTCAAGCTCACCAGCTTGACCGCCGCGATTCAAACAGCGACCGTGCTCTTTGCCACGAACGTCATGGCGGCCCCCACCCCGACCCCCACGAAGAGCGGGGACCCCTGCGCGCTGATCGCCGGCCCCGCCAAGAAGTACTGCGAACAGAACAACCACGGCGGAGGCGGCGCCCGGAAGGGCCTTACCACCGACAACCCCCTCACCTCCTCGCTCGACCCCCTCTCCTCGCTGGCCAAGGGCTGCGCGGACGCGGCCTCGTGGACGATCGGGAAGCTGAGCGACGCGGTGAAGGAGACGGCGAACGTCGACTTCACGAACCCGAAGTTCCTCCAGCAGTACGCCGTCGTCTTCGCCGCCTCCACGATCCTCACCCTCGTCCTGTGGCTCCTCGCCGTGGCCAAGCGAGCGGTGCGGGGCGTGCCCCTCACCACCGCCATCTCCGAAGCCGTCGGCTTCCTCTGGCTCACGGTCCTGGCCTCCGCCTTCACCCCCCTGATCCTCTACACCGTCGTCTCCGCGGCGGACGGCGTCACCGACGTCCTGGCGAAGGCCACCGGCGACCAGGCCGACACGTTCTTCGGCACCTTCTCCGGCGCCCTGGAGAAGGGCGACGACATCGGCGGCGGCCCCATCATGCTGATCGTCGTCTCCCTCGTCAGCATCCTCGCCGCAGGCGTCCTCTGGCTCGAACTCGTCATCCGCGCCGCCCTGCTGTACGTAGGCGCCCTCCTCGGCACCGTCGTCTACGCGGGCCTCGTCGACAAGAACCTGTGGGGCCACGTCCGCCGCTGGGCCGGCATCATGATCGCCGTCATCATGGTCAAACCGGTCATCGTCATCGTCCTCGGCCTCGCCGGCGCCCTTTCCGGCGACAGCGGCCCCGACGCCTTCGGCGCCGTCGTCTCCGGCCTCTCCATCATCCTGCTCGCCATCTTCGCCAGCGCGATGATCTACCGCTTCGTCCCCGGCTTCGGCGACGAGATCGCCGGCTCCCGCAACAACCGCATCATGCAGGGCGCCGAGGGCAAGGCCGCCGCCGTCATCAGCTCCCCCGCCACCCTCGTCGCCCAGGGCATCAAGACCCACAGCACCCGCGCCGACAGCAACACCGGCGGCGGCGG
>NZ_MUNH01000669.1:0-9248 GCF_002154615.1 Streptomyces recifensis | reverse complement strand
TCTGCTTGCGGCCGCGGCCGTGCTCGCCCGGCGGGTAGGGGCGGGCCTCGAAGTACTTGACGGCCTTCGGGGTCAGCGCGATGCCGAGGGCACGCGACTTCTTGACCTTGGGGCGGGACTGGTTCGCCATGGAACCGACACCTCGTGTTTCTTATGCGAATACGGCTTCACCAGGGTTAGGGGAGGTCGCATCCGCAGCCGGGGAGACCCTGCCTGTCCTTGCCGGACGGGCCGGGCAGCCGTTCCCCGAACTGGGCACATACGTGCAGCACGCGAGTGGCCCACCGACCGGTCCCGGCGCTCGGCCGGAGGGTGGTGGGCTGCCCGCGACACCTTCGACGGTGCGCGACGCTCCTGGAGAACCCCGCCCTGGGGCCGGACTCTCCGGCTGGATGTCCCGCTCTGGTGAGCCGTTCCCCCTTGTCGGGGGCCCGGACACGGGACTCAGCACTTCGAGGCAGTCTACAGGGCGCTCAGGACCGCTTTCGACCCAGGTGCTTCCTGGTCCACTCGACCGCGTCCGCGTACCGCGCCTCGGCGCCGTGCCGGGTCGGGGTGTAGTACTCGCGGTCCTTGAGGGCGTCCGGGGCGTACTGCTGGGCCGCGATGCCGTCGGCCTGGTTGTGCGGGTAGACGTACCCCTGGGCGTGGCCCAGTTTCTTGGCACCCTGGTAGTGCCCGTCCCGCAGGTGGGGCGGGACAGGCCCCGCGAGGCCCTTGCGCACGTCGGCCAGGGCCTCGCCGATCGCGGTGGTCGCGGAGTTCGACTTGGGGGCCAGCGCGAGTGCGATGGTGGCGTGGCTGAGGGTGAGCGCGGCCTCGGGGAAGCCGATCATCGCGACGGCCTGCGCGGCCGCGACGGCTATGGGCAGGGCGCCCGGGTCGGCGACGCCGATGTCCTCGCTGGCGGAGATCATCAGGCGCCGGGCGATGAAGCGGGGGTCCTCGCCCGCCTCGATCATGCGGGCCAGATAGTGCAGGGCTGCGTCCACGTCGGAGCCCCGGATGGACTTGATCAGGGCGCTGGCCACGTCGTAGTGCTGGTCGCCGTCGCGGTCGTACTTCACCGCCGCGCGGTCGACGGTCTCCTCCAGCGTGGTCAGGGTGATGCCGTCGTCGCCCTTGTCGAGGGAGGCGCCGGCGGCGGCCTCCAGCACGGTGAGGGCGCGGCGGGCGTCGCCGCCGGCCACCCGCAGGATGTGCTCCTCGGACTCCTCGGGCAGGGTGAGCGTCCCGCCGAGGCCCCGCTCGTCGGCGAGGGCGCGGCGCACGAGGTCGCGCACGTCGTCGTCGGTGAGCGGTTCCAGGGTGAGGAGCAGGGAGCGGGAGAGCAGCGGGGAGATGACCGAGAAGTACGGGTTCTCGGTGGTGGCCGCGATCAGGGTGACCCAGCGGTTCTCCACGGCCGGGAGCAGGGAGTCCTGCTGGGCCTTGCTGAAGCGGTGGATCTCGTCGAGGAAGAGGACGGTCTCCTTGCCGAAGCCACCGGTGGCGCGGCGGGCGCCGTCGATGACCGCGCGGACCTCCTTGACGCCGGCGCTGATCGCGCTCAGCTCCACGAAGCGCTGGTCGGTGGCGCGGGAGACGACATGGGCGAGGGTGGTCTTGCCGGTGCCGGGCGGGCCCCAGAGGATCACCGAGGAGGGTCCGGCCGGACCGCGGCCGCCCTCGCCGACCAGTCTGCGCAGCGGTGAGCCGGGCTTGAGCAGATGGCGCTGGCCCACCACCTCGTCGAGGGTGCGCGGACGCATGCGCGCCGCCAGGGGACTGCCCGCGGGCTCCTTCTCCTGGCGTTCTTCGGCTGCGGCGGTGAACAGGTCGGCTTCCACACCGAAAACCCTAAATCACGCCACTGACAACGCCGCCGGCCGCCGGTCGGGACCGGCCGGTCAGCTCGTCCAGAAGCTCCACCAGCGGGTCAGGATCAGCATGGCGATGATCCCGATGTGCAGCACGGGCAGGACCCAGGTGAACTCGCCGAAGAAGGAGCGCAGCGGACGCGGGGCGGGCAGGAAGCCCTGGCGCACGTTGAAGGAGGTCACGTACCAGAACATGATGATCGTGGCGACCCAGGCCAGCGAGCACCACAGGCACAGGGCGTTGATCCGGTACAGGGACTGGAACTGGAGCCAGGTGCAGAAACCGACCCCGAACAGCGTGCCGGCGTTGAAGGTCAGCCAGTACCAGCGGGGGTAGCGGGCCCGGGCGAGCAGGCTCACCCCGACGCAGATCACGATGCCGTAGGCGACCAGGCCCAGCATGGGGTTGGGGAAGCCGAAGGCGGCGGCCTGCTTGCTCTCCATGACGCTGCCGCAGGAGACCACGGGGTTGAGGCTGCAGCCGGGGACGAAGGTCTTGCCCGCGACCTTGGCCTCGAGCAGCTTGAACTTGTCGAGCGTGATGACCCAGGCGGCGAGCAGTCCGGCCGCGCCGGTGATCACCAGCATCAGGGCGAAGGCGCGGCTCCCGCCCTCGACGCGGGCCGTGCCGCGAGAACGCTCGGGCCCGGACTGGGTGGAGACGTCGTTGACTGTCGTCTTGCTCATCACGCCGATTCCGTCACTCGCTAGATCGGACCTGCTTCGGGCATCGGTCATTGTGCCGCACAGGCACCCTCGCGCACCGTTCGCTGTGCATAAGTTCGAGGCGGGCGGGGGCTGCTGTCTCCATTTTCGGCCGGTTCGGGCCGTACGGCAGCACAGGCGATCGAACGGTGACGGGCCGGACGGCGGTCCGTCCGGCCCGTCGGCCGCTCACCGCTCCCAGCGACTCAGAGCCGGGACTCCAGCTCCGCGACGACCTCGTTCAGGCCGACCGCGGTCTGCTCGCCGGACTCCATGTCCTTGACCTGGACCAGGCCCTCGGCGAGGTCGCGCTCGCCGAGCACCAGCGCGTAGCGGGCGCCGGAGCGGTTGGCGGCCTTCATCGCGGCCTTCAGGCCCTTGCCGCCGTAGGAGAAGTCGGCCGCGACGCCGACCTTGCGCAACTCGGTGACCTTGGCGAACAGCACCCGCCGGGCCTCCTCGCCGAGCGGGACGGCGAAGACGCTGGTGGTGGACGGCAGGTCCAGCTCCACGCCCTCGGCCTCCAGGGCGAGGACGGTGCGGTCCACGCCGAGCGCCCAGCCGACCGAGGGCAGCGCGGGGCCGCCGATCATCTCGGAGAGGCCGTCGTACCGGCCGCCGCCGCCGACGGCGGACTGGGAGCCGAGGCCGTCGTGGACGAACTCGAAGGTGGTGCGGGTGTAGTAGTCCAGGCCGCGGACCAGCTTGGGGTCGTCCTCGAAGGCGACGCCGGCGGCGGTGATCAGTTCGCGGACCTCCTCGTGGTACGCCTTGCAGGCGTCGCACAGGTAGTCGCGCAGCAGGGGGGCGCCGGTGAGCTGCTTCTGCACCGACTCGCGCTTGTCGTCCAGGACGCGCAGCGGGTTGATCTCGGCGCGGCGCAGGGTGTCCTCGTCGAGGTCGAGTCCGCGCAGGAAGTCCTGGAGCGCGGCCCGGTACACCGGACGGCACTCGGCGTCGCCCAGGCTGTTGAGCAGGATGCGGAACTCGCGCAGACCCAGCGAGCGGTACGCCTGGTCGGCCAGGATGATCAGCTCGGCGTCCAGCGCGGGGTCCTCGGCGCCGATCGCCTCGGCGCCGACCTGGGAGAAGTGGCGGTAACGGCCCTTCTGCGGGCGCTCGTAGCGGTAGTAGGAGCCGGAGTACCAGAGCTTGACCGGGAGGTTGCCCGCCTTGTGCAGGTTGGCCTCCAGGGCGGCGCGGAGCACGGAGGCGGTGCCTTCGGGGCGCAGGGCGAGGCGGTCGCCGCCCTTGGTCTCGAAGGCGTACATCTCCTTGGTGACGATGTCGGTGGACTCGCCGACACCGCGCGCGAACAGCTCGACGTTCTCGAAGCCCGGCGTCTCGATGTAGCCGTACCCCGAGTTGCGCAGGGGGGCGGCGATGGCCTCCCGGACGGCGAGGTACTGCGCGGACTGCGGCGGGATCAGGTCGTACGTGCCCTTGGGGGCTTTGAAGGTGCTCACGGAAGTTGTCGTCACATTCCTCGTCGGGGAGCCGGGTCGGTTCCCTGGCCGGAGGCCACCTGCCGCAGATAGGGGTTGGTGGCGCGTTCCTGGCCGATGGTGGTCTGGGGGCCGTGGCCGGACAGGACCACGGTGGAGTCGTCGAGCGGCAGGCACACCCGTGCCAGCGACCCGAGCATGTCCTCCATCGATCCGCCCGGCAGGTCGGTGCGTCCCACGGAGCCGGCGAACAGCAGATCCCCGGAGAAGAAGACCGACGGGACGTCGGCGCTCTCGGGCATCCGGAAGGTCACCGACCCCTTGGTATGGCCCGGCGCGTGGGCGACGGAGAACTCCATCCCGGCCAGGTCCAGCTTCGCCCCGTCGGTCAGCTCCCGGACGTCGTCCGGCTCCCCCACGGTGAGTTCGCCCATGAGCGGCATCCCGATGGACCGGCCGAGCGCCTTCTCCGGGTCGCTCAGCATGTAGCGGTCGTCGGGATGAATCCACGCGGGCACGTCGTGCGCGCCGCACACGGGGACGACGGAGGCGACGTGGTCGATGTGGCCGTGGGTGAGGACGACGGCGGTCGGCTTGAGGCGATGCTTCTTCAGCGCATCCTCGACGCCGGGGGCGGCCTGATGGCCGGGGTCGATGATCACGCACTCCTCACCGGCGGCGGGGGCGACGAGATAACAGTTCGTCCCCCAGGCCCCGGCGGGGAACCCGGCAATGAGCACGATCGTCCTTCGTTGTGTCGGTACGGGAGGGCTCGCGCGCGGGCGGACCCGTGGTGCTGAAGCCCCCTAGAGCCTACCGGCGCTGCCGTTTCCTCAGCGAACCCATATACGGTACGGGGCTACACGCGCCTGTCGGATCACAGGACGCACACGTACCGGTCGGCATACGACACGCATGAGGGAGAAACCCGGTGGTCAGCCAGGAGCAGCGCAAGCGTCAGCTCGCACGGGAGAAGTTCTTGCGGCAGCAGCAGCGGCGCACGGACGCGCGACGCAAGGCGCGCATGCGCAACTCGGTGATCGCGTCGGTGCTCGGCGTGATCGTGATCGGCAGTGTGGCGCTGTACACGACGGGCGTGATGAAGGACGACGGCGAGAAGAAGGTGGATGCCGCCGGTTCCTCGCCGAGCGCGTCCGCGAGCCCCAGCAAGGCCCCGGACCCCTGCGCGAAGCCGGCCAAGGGCTCGGTGAAGAAGCAGTCGTGGAAGAAGGAGCCGGCGATGTCGATCGACACGTCGGCCGACTACACGATGAAGCTGGCCACCACCTGCGGCGACATCGGCCTGGCCCTGAAGGCCTCGGCGGCCCCGCACACGGTGAACTCCTTCTCCTACCTCGCGGACAAGGGCTTCTTCGACCACACCAAGTGCCACCGGCTGACCACGAACGGGATCTACGTCCTGCAGTGCGGTGACCCGACGGGCACCGGCACCGGCGGGCCGGGCTACACCATCCCGGACGAGAACCTGAAGGACAAGAGCCTCAAGAAGAACACCTATCCGGCGGGCACGGTGGCGATGGCCAACACCGGGCAGCCGCACACCGGCGGCAGCCAGTTCTTCCTCGTGTACAAGGACAGCCCGCTGCCGCCGTCGTACACCCCCTTCGGCACGATCGACAAGGTCGGGCTGAAGGTGCTGGACAAGATCGCCAAGGCGGGCGAGAACACCGGGCAGGGCGACGGCGCCCCGAACGCGACGGTCGTGATCGACAAGGCGACGGTCACGAAGTCCTGACCCCGCCGGGGCGTTCCGGTCCGCCCCCGCGGGCCGGTCGCCTGCGGAATTGGGTGCCTCCGGATGCGGACAGGCCCCCTGCCGGTCGCCTATGTTGGCGATGACGAAACTGTGGACGATGCCAGGGAGCCGGGAGGCTCCCCGCAGGCATCATGTGGAGGAGGCGCTGTGAGCAGCGACCCGTGGGGCCGCGTCGACGAGACGGGGACCGTGTACGTGCGTACGGCCGACGGCGAGCAGGTCGTCGGATCGTGGGCGGCCGGCTCCCCCGAGGAGGCGCTTGCCTACTTCGAGCGCAAGTACGAGGGCCTGGTGGTCGAGATCGGCCTCCTCGAGAAGCGCGTGCAGACCACCGATCTGTCCGCGAAGGACGCCCAGGCCGCGATCGGCCACATCCGCGAGCAGGTGGACGCGCACCACGCGGTGGGCGACCTGGACGCGCTGCGGACCCGGCTGGACAAGCTCGTCGAGAAGGTCGAGTCGCGCCGCGAGGAGCGCAAGGCGCAGCGGGCCAAGCAGTCCGACGAGGCCCGCAAGGCCAAGGAGGACCTGGTCGCGGAGGCGGAGCAGCTCGCGGCGTCCGACCAGTGGCGGGTGGCCGGTGAGCGGCTGCGTGCCCTGGTGGACACCTGGAAGGGGCTGCCCCGACTCGACCGCAAGTCCGACGACGAGCTGTGGCACCGCTTCTCGCACGCCCGATCGGCTTTCTCCAAGCGCCGCAAGGCGCACTTCGCGCAGCTCGACTCGCAGCGCGAGGACGCCCGGCGCGTAAAGGAGCGGCTGGTCGCGGAGGCGGAGGCGCTGTCGGGCTCGACGGACTGGGGCGCCACGGCGGCCCGGTACCGCGAGTTGATGGCGGACTGGAAGGCCGCGGGCCGCGCCCAGCGCGAGCACGAGGACGACCTGTGGAACCGCTTCCGGGGCGCGCAGGACGTGTTCTTCGCCGCGCGCAGCTCGGTGTTCGCCGAGCGGGACGCGGAGCAGGGCGAGAACCTGAAGCTCAAGGAGGCGCTGGCCGAGGAGGCCGAGCAGATCCTCCCGGTGCGTGACCTGAAGGCGGCGCGTGCCGCGTTCCGTTCGGTCAACGAGCGGTGGGAGGCCATCGGGCACGTCCCGCGCGACGCGCGGGGCAAGGTCGAGGGCCGGATGCACGCGGTGGAGCGGGCGATCCAGGAGGCCGAGGAGGCCGAGTGGCGCCGGACCAACCCGGAGGCGCGTGCGCGTGCCGCGGGTCTGACCGGTCAGCTCCAGGCCGCCGTGGACAAGCTCCGCGGCCAGGTCGAGCAGGCCCGCGCCCAGGGCAACACCTCCCGCGCCGACAAGCTGGAGCGTGAGCTGGAGGGCCGCCAGGCACTGCTGGACCAGGCGCTGAAGGGTCTTGAGGAGTTCGGGGGCTGAGACACTCCCCCACCGCGTGCGCCGAGGGGCTCCGTACACACCGTACGGAGCCCCTCGGCGCAGCTGTCGCTAGCCGCGGTTGCGGGCCGAGGTCACGCGGTAGACGTCGTAGACGCCCTCCACGCCCCGGACCGCCTTCAGGACGTGGCCCAGGTGCTTGGGGTCGCCCATCTCGAAGGTGAAGCGGGAGGTGGCGACCCGGTCGCGGGAGGTCTGCACGGCCGCCGAGAGGATGTTGACGTGCTGGTCGGACAGGACGCGGGTGACGTCCGAGAGCAGCCGGGAGCGGTCCAGCGCCTCGACCTGGATGGCGACCAGGAAGACCGAGGACTGGGTGGGCGCCCACTCGACGTCGAGGATGCGCTCCGGCTCGCGGGAGAGCGAGTCCACGTTGACGCAGTCGCTGCGGTGCACCGAGACCCCGCTGCCCCGGGTGACGAACCCGATGATCGGGTCGCCCGGTACCGGGGTACAGCAGCGGGCCAGCTTCACCCACACGTCGTCGACGCCCTTGACCACGACACCGGGGTCGGCGCTGGAGCGGCGCTTGCGGCTGCGCCGGGTCGGCGGGACCGGCTCCTCGATCTCCTCGGTGGCCGCCTCCTCGCCGCCGAGCGCGTGGACGAGCTTCTGCACGATGTTCTGCGCGGAGACATGGCCCTCGCCGATCGCCGCGTACAGCGCGGAGATGTCGGAGTACCGCATCTCGTGCGCCAGCGTGACCAGGGAGTCGCCGGTCAGGATGCGCTGGATCGGCAGGTTCTGCTTGCGCATCGCGCGGACGATCGCGTCCTTGCCCTGCTCGATCGCCTCGTCCCGGCGCTCCTTGGAGAACCAGGCGCGGATCTTGTTGCGGGCGCGGGGCGACTTGACGAAGCCCAGCCAGTCGCGGGAGGGCCCGGCGCCGGGCGCCTTGGAGGTGAAGACCTCCACCAGGTCGCCGTTGTCGAGGGTGGACTCCAGCGGGACCAGGCGTCCGTTGACGCGTGCCCCTATGGTCCGGTGGCCGACCTCGGTGTGCACCGCGTAGGCGAAGTCGACCGGGGTGGCTCCGGCCGGGAGCGCTATCACGTCGCCCTTGGGCGTGAAGACGAAGACCTCGTTGCGGGACAGGTCGAAGCGGAGGGACTCCAGGAACTCGCCGGGGTCCTCGGTCTCCTTCTGCCAGTCCAGCAACTGGCGCAGCCACGCCATGTCGTTGAGGTGGTCGTCCTTGCCCTTGCCGGACGACTTCGGCGCGTCGGTGCGCACCTTGGAGGCGCCGGCGACGGCCTCCTGCTTGTACTTCCAGTGCGCGGCGATGCCGTACTCGGCGCGGCGGTGCATGTCGAAGGTGCGGATCTGCAGTTCGACCGGCTTGCCGTTGGGGCCGATGACCGTCGTGTGCAGCGACTGGTACATGTTGAACTTCGGCATCGCGATGTAGTCCTTGAACCGGCCGGGGACCGGGTTCCATCGCGCGTGGATCGTGCCGAGCGCCGCGTAGCAGTCCCGGACGGTCTCCACCAGGACACGGATGCCGACCAGGTCGTAGATCTCCGCGAAGTCCCGGCCGCGGACGATCATCTTCTGGTAGACGCTGTAGTAGTGCTTGGGCCGGCCGGTGACGGTCGCCTTGATCCGGGCGGCGCGCAGGTCGGCCTGCACCTCGTCGGTGACTATGGCCAGGTACTCGTCGCGCTTGGGGGCGCGTTCGGCCACCAGCCGCACGATCTCGTCGTACATCTTGGGGTAGAGGATGGCGAAGGCCAGGTCCTCCAGCTCCCACTTGATGGTGTTCATGCCCAGCCGGTGGGCGAGCGGCGCGTAGATCTCCAGGGTCTCGCGCGCCTTCTTCTCCTGCTTCTCGCGCTTGAGGTAGCGCATGGTGCGCATGTTGTGCAGGCGGTCGGCGAGCTTGATGACCAGGACGCGGGGGTCCTTGGCCATGGCGACGACCATCTTGCGCACGGTCTCGGCCTGCGCGGCCTCGCCGAACTTGACCTTGTCCAGCTTGGTGACGCCGTCCACCAGCAGCGCGACCACGTCACCGAAGTCCCGGCGCAGGTCGTCCAGGCCGTACTCGGTGTCCTCGACGGTGTCGTG
>NZ_MUNH01000066.1:0-11795 GCF_002154615.1 Streptomyces recifensis | reverse complement strand
ACCCCACCCTCACCGAACCCGCCGCCCGCTCCGCCGTCCACTCCGTCTTCGGCCTCCTCAACTCCACCCCCCACCTGGGCCGCTCCGGCACCCTGCCGGGCAGAGCGGTGACAGCGACACTGCTGCACCGGATGGCGCGCGGGGCGTTCGCGGCAGCGGGGTCTTGAACGGGCTCGCAGCGGGAGGCGTCTCAGTACGCTGACCTCATGGACTACGCGAAGATGCGCGCGATCGCCGAGGAGCTCGGCGCCTACGCCGAGCAGCTCGAAGGAGCCTGGAGCGTGGAGATCGGTCCGTCCGGCCCGATACTGGCCATGATGTGCCCGTCGAAGCGTCATGAGGGCACGGTTCGCCGTATCTGCAAGCAGTTGGATGAACAGCTTCTCCGCACGCATCCCGGCTACATCTGCGCGAGCGGACCCGAGATCGAACACCCCGCGATCGGACGCATGCGTCTCCCCGACGCGGTCGTCATCCCGGAGGCCGTGCTCGACGAAGAAGGCATCGCCGTCGATGCGACGCAGGTGCTGGGGGTGGTCGAGGTCG
The DNA here is from genome assembly GCF_002154615.1 of Streptomyces recifensis. NCBI lineage: Bacteria > Bacillati > Actinomycetota > Actinomycetes > Kitasatosporales > Streptomycetaceae > Streptomyces > Streptomyces recifensis. Next base: position 11,249 of record NZ_MUNH01000066.1, on the reverse strand, counting down.
TGTCGCCCTCCAATCCCCACAACGGCTATGTCGAGAAGCTGGCCGACTACCCCGCCATGGGCATCGCCCACTACCTGATCGTCGACCCGCGCACCGGCACGATCGAAGCCCACTCCGACCCCTGCAAGGGCCGCTACGCCCGCAAGGACGCGTACATCTTCGGCGACACCGTCCCCTTCGGTCCCTGGCTGATCGACACCGCCGACTTCAAGCGGTACGGCAAGACCGGCAACTGACCGCCGTCGAGGGTGGGGAAGCTCACCCTGGACGGTGAACGTACTCGCCGGTACCTTCGGTTGAGCAAGCGCTTAGACATGCCCTGTGTCATGCCGAGGTACGTGGAGGTGGCGGCGTGCGCCGTACGGTGTTCAACGAGGATCACGAGGCGTTCCGGGAGACTCTCCGGGACTTCATCGAGTCCGAGGTCGTGCCGGTCTACGACGAGTGGTTCGCCGCCGGTCAGGCTCCGCGCGACTTCTACTACAAGCTCGGCGAGCTGGGCATCTTCGGCATCAACGTGCCCGAGGAGTTCGGTGGCGCGGGGATGGACAGCCACAAGTTCGAGGCGGTCCTCTACGAGGAGACCTCCCGCGCGGGCGTCCAGTTCGGCGGCTCCGGCGTGCACGTGCTGCTCGCCCTGCCCTACATCAAGATGCTGGCCACGGACGAGCAGAAGAAGCGTTTCCTGCCGAAGTTCGTCACCGGCGAGGAGATGTGGGCCATCGCGATGACCGAGCCCGGCACCGGCTCGGACCTCGCGGGCATGAAGACCACCGCGAAGCTCTCCGAGGACGGCACCCACTACGTCCTCAACGGCGCCAAGACCTTCATCACCGGCGGTGTGCACGCCGACAAGGTCATCGTCTGCGCCCGTACCTCCGCCCCGAAGGAGGACGACCGCCGGTTCGGCATCTCCCTCTTCGCCGTGGACACCAAGTCCGAGGGCTACTCCGTCGGCCGCAAGCTGGACAAGCTCGGCCTGAAGACCTCCGACACCGCCGAACTCGCCTTCGTGGACGTCAAGGTCCCCGTCGAGGACCTGCTCGGCGAGGAGAACAAGGGCTTCTACTACCTCGGCCACAACCTGGCCTCCGAGCGCTGGGGCATCGCCTTCGGCGCCTACGCCCAGGCCAAGGCCGCCGTCCGCTTCGCCAAGCAGTACGTCCAGGACCGCACGGTCTTCGGCAAGCCGGTCGCCCACTTCCAGAACACCAAGTTCGAGCTGGCCGCCTGCCAGGCCGAGGTGGACGCCGCCGAGGCCGTCGCCGACCGCGCCACCGAGGCGCTGGACGCAGGCGAGCTGACGCCCGCCGAGGCCGCCTCCGCCAAGCTGTTCTGCACCGAGGTCGCCCACCGCGTGATCGACCGCTGCCTCCAGCTCCACGGCGGCTACGGCTACATGAACGAGTACCCCATCGCCCGCCTGTACGCGGACAACCGGGTCAACCGCATCTACGGCGGCACCAGCGAGATCATGAAGTCGATCATCGCCAAGGACATGGGCCTGTAAGGCCCCCGCAATGACTGGCCGGTACAACCACACGACATGAGCCAGGCACTTCAGGACCTCCTCGATCTGCTCGACCTCGAGCGGATCGAGGAGGACATCTACCGCGGGCAGTCCCGCTCCGCCGTCGTCCCCCGTGTCTTCGGCGGCCAGGTCGCCGCGCAGGCGCTGGTCGCGGCGGGGCGTACGGTCCCCGCCGACCGCGCCGCACACTCGCTGCACGCGTACTTCCTGCGCACCGGCGACCCCGGCGCGCCGATCGTCTACAGCGTCGACCGCATCCGCGACGGCCGCTCCTTCACCACCCGCCGCGTGGTCGCCGTCCAGCACGGCAAGCCGATCTTCCACCTCTCCGCCTCCTTCCAGGCGTACGAGGACGGCCTCGACCACCAGGCCCCCATGCCCCAGGCGCCCGACCCGGCCACCCTGCCGACGTCCCAGGAGCGCCTGCGCGGCTACGCCCACCTCGACCCCGAGGTCGTCGAGCGCTTCCTGGAGGCCCGCCAGGCGATCGACCTGCGGTACGTGGACGAGCCGCCGTACGGGGAGTTCGGCGCCCCGCGCGAGCCGCACAGCCAGGTCTGGTTCCGCGCCAACGGCAAGCTGGACGACGACCCCCTGCTGCACGTCGTCCTCGCCACCTACGTCTCCGACATGACCCTGCTCGACTCGGTGCTGCTCGCCCACGGGCGCGGCGGCTGGGCCGTCGGGGACGTGGTCGGGGCCTCCCTGGACCACGCGATGTGGTTCCACCGCCCCTTCCGCGCCGACGAGTGGCTCCTGTACGACCAGGAGTCACCCTCCGCGCACGGCGGCCGGGGCCTGGGCCAGGCCCGGATCTACACGCGCGACGGAGAACTCGCCATCTCCGTCGTCCAGGAGGGCGTGGTCCGCGTACCGCGCTGAGGGGTCATCTCCCTTGTCCGGCGCCGGGGTTGCCCGCCCCGGCGCCCTCGCTTGCGAGGGGGCCCGCGCCGTGCGCCGGGCGTCCGGGACAACCCGTCACTCAGTAGACCGCTCAACAGGACGCGCGACGCATCCGGGACTAGGCTTCATGAGTGAAAGCCGCAGCACACGGCATGCCCGGTGACGAGGTTCCCGGCTTTACGGACCTCAGCCGCAGCACCTGACGGCGCAGATGCGTACGGGTGGTCTGCAAGGCGTCGACGGAGCACGACCGTGCCGTTCAGCGCACTGCGGTGACACCTGAAGACCGTGCCGCATCTTCCTCTTCGCGGTGACGGCCATCCACCTCGCACCCAGATCGGGAGCGCGAGAGACGATGGAGATGGAAGGTAATTTCTCATGCGATCAACGCGCGCGAGGCGTCTTGTCGCCCTGTCCGCCACCGGCCTTCTGCTGGCCGGCGGAGCAGCGGTGGGCGCCGCGGGCACCGCTTCGGCGACCCAGAACGGCAATCACAGCTCCTACGACAGGGACTACCGGGGCGGTCACCACAACGGCTACAACAACGACCGCGGCTGGTGGAACGATGACGACTGGGGTTGGGGTCGTCACAACAACTGGAACAACTGGGGTGACTACGACAACTACTGGGGTGGCTACGGCCACGGCGGCTACGGCGGCCACGGCGGCTACGGCCACGGCGGCTACGGCGGCCACGGCGGCTACGGCCACGGTGGTTACGGCGGCGGCCATGGCGGCGGCTACGGCGGCGGTCACGGCGGTGGCTACGGCGGCGGTCACGGTGGCGGCGGCCACGGCGGCGGCGGCCATGGCGGCGGCGGCCACGGCGGTGGCGGTCACGGTGGTGGCGGTCACTGACGACAACACCGCGATCTGAGCGAGACGTGCGGCCCCCGAGGGGGTCGCACTCCCGCGTCGGGGAGGATCAGACGAGTCCGGCCTGGTCGAGCAGGTACGCCGTCATCGGGTCGTAGTGGCGGGGGCTGACCACGTGGTCGTCCAGCGGGACCGCCACCTGGAGGGTGCCCTCCGCCTCGGCGAGGAACAGCGCCGGGTCGTTGCAGTCGGCGTACCCGGCCGCGTCGACGCCGTGCTGCGCCGCGTACCCGGCCCAGCCGTGGTCGGCCACGACGAGGTCCGGCAGCTCGCGGCCCTCGCGCTCGAGTCCGGTGAGGATCGCGCGCATCGGCTCCCCGGAGTGGGTGTGCCAGAGGGTCGCGCCGTGTTCCAGGACGGCCACGTCGGCGAACTGCATGACGTACCCCTCGTCGGTCTGCAGCCGCTCCGGGATGACGACGATCTCGCAGCCGGCGGCGCGCAGCGCGGCGGCGGTGGCCCGGTGCACGTCCAGCAGACCGCCCGGATGCCCGGTGGCGAACAGCACCCGCTGACTGTCCTCGGCCGCCTTGCGCAGCCGCAGTGCGAGCCGCTCCAGCGCGGCGACGGTCAGCTCCGGGTCGATGGTGTCCTGGCCGTACCGGTGCTCGGCGTCGTCGTTCACACCGACCCGCTCGGCCATCACTGCGAGCACGTCCTGCTCGTCGGTCCAGCGGTCGCCCAGCTCCAGGCCGAGCCAGAAATGCCGGTCGCCGTTGGCCAGCCTGCGGTAGTGGGAGAGGTTGTTCTCGCGAGGTGTCGCCACGTCCCCCGCGATCCGCGTTCTCACCAGATGGTCGACGAGCTGAGCACGGCTGGGCGTCCCGGATATCGGCATGCCCCCCATTGTGGGGCAGCGAACGATCCGCCGTCTCCGGGACGCCCCTCTTCCGGGGGACCGTGGTGGATCAGTGGTGGCGCAGGGCGAACCACAGCTCCATGCGGACGTCCGGATCGTCCAGGTCCGTGTCGAGGAGGGCGGCGCAGCGGGTGATGCGCTGGCGGACGGTGTTGCGGTGCACGTCCAGCGCGACCGCCGTACGGTCCCAACTCCCGTGGAGGGAGAGCCAGGTGCGCAGGGTCTCGGTGAGCGCCGGGCCCGCCGCGAGCGGGGCGAGGAGGGCCCGCGCGTGCTCCTCCGCGTCCGGGCGGGGCACCAGCTCACTCAGCCCCGGCCGGGCGCCGTGCCGGACCAGCGGGGCGCGGGTGGCGCGGGCGCGGGCCAGCGCGCGGGCGGCCTGAGCGTCGGCCGACGGCCAGCCGTCGGGCTCGGCCGGCGCGCCGACGCCCAGAGTCCAGCCGGGCTGCGCGGCCGGCTCCCGCCCGGCGGGCACGAGGACGCGTACGACGTCCCGGCCCAGGTCGATCAGGGGTGAGCCGAGCGCCGCGCCGAGGGCGGCCGCGCCGACGGGGTCGGGGATGCCGTTCTCCGGGCGGGCGTGCACCACCAGCCACCGCCCGCCACTCCCCAGCAGCCCGGCCACCTCCGCCGGGGCCGCGCCCAGCAGCAGTCGCACCAGCGCCGAGGAACGGGCCGCGCCCGCCCCGCTCTGGTGCTCGCCGGTCAGCAGGGAGAGCAGTACGGCGGCGACGGAGGCGATGGTGTGGTCGGCCGGCTCACGCCGCCGGGTGGCCACGCCGAGCACGAACCCGCTGCTGCCGCCCAGGGCGTAGGCGGCGAGCTGGGTGTCGCCGAGGGAGTCGGTGGCGGAGGCGGGGGCGTCCCTGGGGGTGTTCTCCGGGCCGGTGTCCGGCCGTACCACCGCCGTCAGCTTCCGCAACGCCTCCTGCGTCCCCGGTACCGGCGCGCGGCCCGCGCTCGCGATCGCCGTGCCGTCGGGGGCGTACAGGAGGGCGTGCGCGGCAAGGCGCTGGGCGAGCTGGCGCAGGACGGAGGGAACCGGGTCGGGGCGGGAGGCGGCGGCCGCGAGGCTCTGCTGGGCCTCCGTGACCCGGCGCAGCTCGGCGAGGCGGGCCTGAGCCATCAGCTGCCACACCGCGCGGGCCACCCCGGAGAACGTGGTCCGGGGCGGCACCTCCAGCAGCGGCAGCCCGTACGCCTCACAGGCGGCGACCAGCGCGCGCGGCACCGTGTCGTGCACCGGGGCCAGCCCGAAGCCGAGGGCCGCGCCGCCCGCCGCGACGATCCGGGACACGTAGTCCTCGAAGTAGTCCCCCGAGCTCTCGACTTCGCTCGAGCGGGGGGCGCCCCCATCGGCCCCCGCCGCCTCCGGCACATGCACTCCGGCCGTGAGCAGCAGCTCGCCGCCCAGCAGATACGGGTACGGGTCGGCCATCTCCGAGGTGTGCGCCCAGTGGATCACGGTGTCCGGGGCCGTGGGACCGGCGATCTGGCGCAGGCCCAGGTCCTCGCGGGCCAGCAGCGCGGAGAGCGGCACGGGCGGGGTCGGCGGGACGGATGGGGCGGTCGGCTCCGACATGGTGTGCACATCCTCCTGTCCACCCCGTTCATATGGATGAAACGTACACTTCGCAGTCGCTTTCCGGCCACCTATCGTCTAGGCGGAACGGCAGCCACGGGTACGGGCGGATGTCCCCGCGAACCGCTGCCGTCGACACCCCCACGCCACCGCACGACACGCCACCGGACAAGCGCGCGAAGGAGGGCCCCAGCCCATGGCCGTCGACTACACAGTGATCGTCGTCTATCTTGCCGGGATGCTGGCCATGGGCTGGTGGGGCATGCGCCGCGCCAAGTCCAAGAGCGAGTTCCTGGTGGCCGGCCGCAGACTGGGCCCGGCCATGTACTCCGGCACCATGGCCGCCATCGTGCTCGGCGGCGCGTCCACCATCGGCGGGGTCGGTCTCGGCTACAAGTACGGCCTCTCGGGCGCCTGGATGGTCTTCACCATCGGCCTCGGCCTGCTCGCCCTGTCGGTGTTCTTCTCGGCCCGCATCGCCCGGCTGAAGGTCTACACCGTCTCCGAGATGCTGGACCTGCGCTACGGCGGCCGGGCCGGGGTCATCTCCGGCGTGGTCATGTGGGCGTACACCCTGATGCTGGCGGTCACCTCGACCATCGCCTACGCCACCATCTTCGACGTGCTGTTCGACATGAACCGCACCCTGGCGATCGTCCTCGGCGGATCGATCGTCGTGGCCTACTCCACCCTCGGCGGCATGTGGTCGATCACGCTCACCGACATGGTGCAGTTCGTGGTGAAGACCATCGGCGTGCTGCTCCTGCTGCTGCCCATCGCCGTGGTCAAGGCGGGCGGCTTCTCGGGGATGAAGGCCAAGCTGCCGACCTCGTACTTCGACCCGCTGGGCATCGGCGGCGAGACGATCTTCACCTACGTGCTGATCTACACCTTCGGCATGCTGATCGGCCAGGACATCTGGCAGCGCGTGTTCACCGCCCGCGACGACCGCACCGCCAAGTGGGGCGGCACCGCGTCCGGCACGTACTGCCTGGTCTACGCGGTGGCCGGCTCGGTGATCGGCACCGCGGCCAAGGTGCTCTACCCCAAGCTGGCGAGCCCGGACGACGCCTTCGCCACCATCGTCAAGGACGAACTCCCCATCGGCGTCCGGGGTCTGGTGCTGGCCGCCGCCCTCGCCGCCGTGATGTCCACCTCCTCCGGCGCCCTGATCGCCTGCGCGACCGTCGCCAACAACGACATCTGGTCCCGGCTGCGGGGCATCGTCCGCCCCGGCGGCGAGGAGCACGACGAGGTGAAGGGCAACCGCGTCTTCATCCTGATCATGGGCATCGCCGTGATCGGCACCGCCATCGCGCTGAACAACGTGGTCGAGGCCCTGACCGTCGCGTACAACCTGCTCGTCGGCGGGCTGCTGGTGCCGATCCTCGGCGGGCTGCTGTGGAAGCGCGGCACCGTGCAGGGCGCGCTCGCCGCCGTGATCGTCGGCGGCCTCGCGGTGATCGGCCTCATGGCGGGCTACGGCATCCTCGCCAACGAGCCCGTCTACTACGGCCTGCTCGCCTCCCTCGCCGCCTACCTGGTGGTCTCCCTGGCCACCCGGCCCACCGACGAACGCGTCCTCGCCGTCTGGCGCGAGCGCCTCGCCGGCAAGTCCCCCGAACTCCCGTCCGAACCGGTCCCGGCTCACCAGTAGAGTCGTACGGAAAGCAGTACATGCGCGACTAAGCGCAAGGAAGAAGGCATTTCACGATGAGCAGCTCCGAGACGCCCCGCGGGCCCGTCGACTCCTCCCGCGTCCCGCGCTACGCGGGCCCCGCGACCTTCGCCCGGCTGCCCCGGCTGGACGAGGTCGGCCGCGCGGACGTCGCCGTGGTCGGCGTGCCGTTCGACTCCGGCGTCTCGTACCGGCCGGGCGCCCGCTTCGGCGGCAACGCCATCCGCGAGGCGTCCCGGCTGCTGCGCCCGTACAACCCCGCGCAGGACGCCTCCCCGTTCGCCCTCGCGCAGGTCGCGGACGGCGGCGACATCGCGGTGAACCCGTTCAACATCAACGAGGCCGTCGACACCATCGAGGCCGCCGCCGACGACCTCCTGGGCACCGGCGCCCGCCTGATGACCCTGGGCGGCGACCACACCATCGCGCTGCCGTTGCTGCGAAGCGTCGCCAAGAAGCACGGCCCGGTCGCACTGCTGCACTTCGACGCGCACCTCGACACCTGGGACACGTACTTCGGCGCCGAGTACACCCACGGCACGCCGTTCCGCCGCGCGGTGGAGGAGGGCATCCTCGACACCGAGGCGCTGTCCCACGTCGGCACGCGCGGCCCGCTGTACGGCAAGCAGGACCTGACCGACGACGAGAAGATGGGCTTCGGCATCGTCACCTCGGCCGACGTCTACCGCCGGGGCGCGGACGAGGTCGCCGACCAGCTCCGCCAGCGCATCGGGGACCGCCCGCTGTACATCTCCATCGACATCGACTGCCTCGACCCGGCGCACGCCCCCGGCACCGGCACCCCCGAGGCGGGCGGCATGACCTCCCGCGAGCTGCTGGAGATCCTGCGCGGGCTCGCCTCGTGCAACCTGGTCTCGGCGGACGTGGTCGAGGTCGCCCCGGCGTACGACCACGCCGAGATCACCTCGGTGGCGGCCTCGCACACGGCGTACGAACTCACCACCATCATGAGCCGTCAGATCGCGGCGGCCCGGAAGGACGCGTAAGCGACGTGACGCACGACCACGACCTGGAACTCCGCCCGACCGAGGCGCAGACGGAGGCGGCCCTGAATCCCCCGCCGGGGCGCAACGGCGGCGACCTGGTCGTGGAGACGCTGGCCGGGCTCGGCGCGACGACCGTCTTCGGCCTGCCCGGCCAGCACGCGCTCGGCATGTTCGACGCGCTGCGTCGCTCCTCGCTGCGCTACGTCGGCCTGCGGGTGGAGAACAACGCGGGCTTCGCGGCGGACGCGTACGGCCGGATCACCGGGGAGGCGGCGCCGCTGCTGCTCTCCACCGGGCCGGGCGCGCTGACCTCGCTGGCCGCGCTGCAGGAGGCGGCGTCGGCGTCGGCGCCGGTCCTGGCGATCAGCAGCCAGATCCCCACGGCGGGGCTCGGCGGTGGCCGGCACGGTTATCTGCATGAACTCCCGGACCAGTCGGCCTCGTTCCGGGGAGTGGTGAAGTCGGTGCACACGGTGCGCTCGCAGTCGCAGATCCCGTCGGCCGTCGCGGAGGCCTGGCGGTCCGCGCTGACCGCTCCGCACGGGCCGGTGTGGGTGGAGATCCCGCAGGACGTGCTGCTGGCGGAGACCTCGCTGCCGGTGGTGACGGCCCCGGACGCGACTCCGGAGGAACTCGTCCCGCGCATCGAACTCACGGCGGTGGCGGCGGACCTGCTGTCCCGTGCCGTTCGTCCCGTGATCATCGCCGGCGGGGGAGTCGTCCGGTCCGACGCCTCGGGCAAGCTGCGGCAGCTGGCGGAGAAGCTGGACGCGCCCGTGGTGACCACCTTCGGCGGCAAGGGCGCCTTCCCGTGGGAGCACCCGCTGTCCCTCCAGTCCTGGCTGGAGGACCGGCACATGACCGACCTGCTGGAGGACGCGGACGTCCTGCTGGTGGTCGGGTCGGGGCTCGGCGAACTCTCCTCGAACTACCACACGTTCAAGCCGCGCGGCCGGGTCATCCAGATCGAGGCCGACCTCGGCAAGCTGGAGTCCAACCATCCGGCGCTGGGCATCCACGCGGACGCCCGCCTCGCGCTCCAAGCGCTGCTGGAGACGGTGTCCGAGCGGACCGACGTCACGGCGCCGGAGCGGGTGCGGGACGTGCTCGGCCGGATCGCCGACCGGATCGCCGGGCAGGAACTCGCGCTGGAGCAGGATGTGCTGGCGTCCGTGCGCCGGGCGCTCCCGGCCGGCTCGCCGTCCTTCTGGGACATGACGATCCTCGCCTACTGGGCCTGGTCCGCCTTCGACCCGCGCGGCACCAACACCATGCACTCCGCCCAGGGCGCCGGCGGCCTCGGCTACGGCTTCCCGGCCGCCCTCGGCGCGGCGGCGGCCGACCCGACCCGGCCCGTCCTCGCGGTCTCCGGCGACGGCGGCGCCCTGTACTCGATCGCCGAACTGGCCACGGCTCGTCAGTACGACCTGCCGGTCACCTGGCTGATCGTGGACGACGGCGGCTACGGCATCCTCCGCGAGTACATGACCGACGCCTTCGGCCAGGCCACGGCGACGGAACTGACCCGCCCGGACTACGTGGCGCTGGCCGAGTCCTTCGGGGTGCCGGGCGTGCGCACGAGCCCCGAGACCCTGGAGACGGACCTGGCGAAGGCGCTGGCGACGCCCGGTCCCTCGGTGGTCGTCCTCCCCGCGGTCCTGCGGATGTTCGCGCCGACCCACCTGGGCTGACCGGCCGCGCCGGACGCCGGGCAGCGGTGAACCTCCCCCGTGCGGGGGCGGGTTCACCGCTGTCGTGCGTCTACCAGATCGCGTCGACCCACTCCGGGTGGTCGATGAACGGGTTGCGGTTGTGCTGGTAGGTGTCGTAGATGACCTGGTTGCGCTTCTCCTCGAAGGCGCTCGGCGGGTCCTCGTCGTTCCACTGCTTGAGGACCGACAGTCTGCCGATGTACGGGTTGCTGCCGTTGTTGACCTTCTCGTTGGGCTCCAGGTCGGCGAAGCCGTCGCCCCCGTCGTAGCGGACCGCCATGTAGAGGATCATGCGGGCCACGTCGCCCTTGTCCGCGTCGCGCGGCTCGAAGGAGTCCGAGTCGGTGAGGCTGCCGCCCCCGCCGCTGACCGCGCTGCCGCCGTCGTCGAAGTCCTTGTTCCCACGGACACTGTTGACCTGTACGTCCGCGGGGCGCAGGTGGTGCAGGTCGGTGCCGGGACCGGTCACCTCGCCGAAGTCGCCGTGCGACTTGGCCCACACGTGCTCGCGGTTCCAGTCGCCGGTGCTGCCGCCGCTGAGGGACTTCGCGCGGGAGACGCCGCTGTAGAGCAGGATCACGTTGCTGCTGTTGTTCGGGTCCTGGTCGGTGACCTTCAGCGCGTCCCAGACCGCCGAGTACGAGATCTTGCTCTGGCTGCTGATGATGGTGTGCAGCGAGGACTTGAGGCTCGCGCCCGTCTTGCCGACGGCGTTCTTGTAGTACGTGCTGTCGTACGAGGTCGTCGTCGCGCTCGCCGGGGAGGCGGTCGCCGTGGGCAGGGCGAGGCCGACGAGCAGAGCCGAAACGGCCAGTGCCGGGGCCTTCCAGCGGTGCATGTGCGTCACGGGCATGTGGGGGCCGATCTACGCGGGTTGATTGAGTCGACAACCTGAGCGTGACATGGACATGTATAAATGGCGGTGAAGAAGACGTGACCGTTGTGTGTCGAGACCCGGCACGTCGGCCGTCATGAGCGTCAGTCGGCGGACGGCGGCCGGCCGCCCCCCAGCCGAGCGCATGCCGGGGCCCGCACCCCTGCCAATCCCAGAAGGCAGTGCCTAGGGCCGCCCCCACACCTTCACGAACACCAGTGCAACCC
>NZ_MUNH01000668.1:0-3971 GCF_002154615.1 Streptomyces recifensis | reverse complement strand
ACGTCCTGGGCGCCCCCGCCTTCGCCGGGGCGGAGGTCTACGGCGCGGTCGGCCTCGACGTGGTGTTCCGCCACGAGCGGGAGGCGCTGCGGCGGGACGCGGTCGAGCACGGGGTCCCGGCCGGGGAGGCGGAGGCCGCCGTACGCGCCCTGGTGCCGCCCGCGCACGCCGTGTCCGGCGAGTGGACGCTCGATCTCGGCGGCGGCCGTCAGGTGCTGCTGGCCAACGTCGGGCCGGGGCACACCGCCCACGATCTCGCGGTGCTGGTGCCCGGCTCCCCCGAGGTGGTCTTCTGCGGCGACCTGGTGGAGGAGTCCGGCGAGCCGCAGGCGGGCCCGGACGCGGTGCCGTCCCGCTGGCCGGACGCGCTGGACCGGCTGCTGAACCTCGGCGGCGAGGACGCGCTGTACGTACCCGGTCACGGAGCGGCGGTCGACGCGGGCTTCGTACGACGCCAACGCGACGCCCTGGCAGCGCGTTTCGGCGTGTCCTGAGCACCGGGCCGCCGCTTCTCCTATGGTCATCAGAATGCGCGACTACTCCCCCGACCTGACCGCCCCCTGGAAGAAGCCGCAGCCGGTGCCCGAGGTGGCGGCGGAGGCGGGACTGGTGGTGGAGGAGCCCGGTACCGGGTTCTGCGGGGCGGTGATCCGCTGCGAGGCGGGCACGGTGACCTTGGAGGACCGCTTCGGCAAGCACCGGGTGTTCCCGCTGGAGCCGCGCGGCTTCCTGCTGGAGGGCCGCCCGGTCACCCTGGTCCGCCCGGCCGCCGGCTCCCCGGTGAAGCCCGGCCGCACCGCCTCCGGCTCGGTCGCCGTTCCCGGCGCCCGCGCCCGCGTGGCCCGCGCGGGGCGGATCTACGTCGAGGGCAGGCACGACGCCGAGCTGGTGGAGAAGGTCTGGGGCGACGACCTGCGCATCGAGGGCGTCGTCGTGGAGTACCTGGAGGGCGTCGACGACCTGCCCGCCATCGTGGCCGAATTCGCACCCGGCTCCGACGCCCGCCTCGGCGTCCTGGTGGACCATCTGCTGCCCGGCACCAAGGAGTGGCGCATCGCCCAGTCGGTCACCAGCGACCACGCCCTGGTGGTCGGCCACCCCTACATCGACATCTGGGAGGCCGTGAAGCCGTCGGCGCTCGGCATCCCCGCCTGGCCCCGCGTCCCCCGCGGCCAGGACTGGAAGACGGGCGTCTGCAAGGCGCTGGGGTGGCCGGAAAACACCGGTGCGGTGTGGCAGGCGATCCTGGCGAAGGTGACGTCCTACCGGGACCTGGAACCCGAACTCCTCGGCCGGGTCGAAGAGTTGATCGACTTCGTCACCGCCGAGGCGTAGCCGCCCGGCTCAGTCCACCAGGTCCCGCACCACCGCGTCGGCCAGCAGGCGGCCGCGCAGGGTGAGGGTGGCGCGGCCCTCCGCGTAGGGCCCGGGGTTCAGGAGGCCGTCGGTGAGGGCGCGGCCGGCGGCGGCCAGGCCGGCCGGCTTCAGCAGGCTCAGGGGGACGCCGTCGCGCAGGCGGAGTTCCAGGAGGATGCGTTCGACCCGGCGGTCCTCGTCGGTGAGGAGCTCGCGGCCCGCGCCGGGGGTGCGGCCCGCGGCGAGGGCGGCGGCGTAGGCGCCGGGGTGCTTGACGTTCCACCAGCGCACCCCGCCGACGTGGCTGTGGGCGCCGGGGCCCGCGCCCCACCAGTCGGCGCCGCGCCAGTACAGCTCGTTGTGCAGGCAGCGGGCCGCCTCGGAGGTGGCCCAGTTGGAGACCTCGTACCAGTGCAGGCCCGCCGCCGTGAGCAGCTCCTCGGCGATGAGGTACCGGTCGGCGTGCACGTCGTCGTCGGTCATCGGGACCTCGCCGCGCCGGATGCGCCGGGCGAGCTGGGTGCCCTCCTCGACGATCAGGGCGTAGGCGCTGATGTGGTCGGGGCCCGCGCCGAGCGCCGCCTCCAGGGAGGCGCGCCAGTCGTCGTCGGACTCGCCGGGGGTGCCGTAGATCAGGTCGAGGTTGACGTGCTCGAACCCGGCCGCGCGGGCTTCGGCCACGCATGCCTCGGGGCGGCCGGGGGTGTGGGTGCGGTCGAGGATCCGGAGCACGTGCGGCTTCGCGCTCTGCATGCCGAAGGAGAGCCGGTTGAAGCCGCCCTCGCGCAGGGTGGCCAGGTAGGCCGGGTCGACGGAGTCCGGATTGGCCTCGGTGGTGATCTCGGCGTCGGGCGCGAGGCCGAACTCGTCCCGGATCGCGCCCAGCATCCGTACCAGGTCCCCGGGGGCCAGCAGGGTGGGCGTACCGCCGCCGACGAAGACCGTACGGACCTCGCGGGGGTCGTCGCCGAGCACCTTGCGGGCGAGCCGGATCTCCTCGACGACGGTGTCCGCGTAGTTGTCCCGCGAGGCGAGCACGCCGCCCGTGCCGCGCAGCTCGCTGGCGGTGTAGGTGTTGAAGTCGCAGTAGCCGCAGCGGGTGGCGCAGTACGGCACGTGCAGATAGAACCCGAGGGGCCGCTCGGCGGCACCGGCGAGCGCGGCGGCGGGCAGCGCGCCGTCGTCGGGGACGGACTCGCCGTCGGGGAGTGCGGAAGGCATGTCCTCCATTGTCCCGCACCGCGCGCGGAGCACGGTTCACCGCGCTTCGCCGCCCGCCTTCACTGTGCCTGGAGCACCAACAGGGCGAGGTCGTCCTCGGGCGCGTCCTCGCCGAAGCCGTGCACGAGGTCGCGGATGCGGTCCGCGATGCGCTCGGCACTCAGGCCGGTGCAGCCGGAGAGGGCGCGGGCGAGGCCGTCGCCGTCGTCGAACTGGTCGGTGCCGGAGCGGCGCTCGGTGACGCCGTCGGTGACGCACAGCAGGCTGTCGCCGGGGTGCAGCTCGATGGTCTCGCTGGTGTAGGTCTCGTCCTCGACGACGCCGAGCAGGGTCTGCGGGCGGGCGGCGGTGCTGACCCGGCCGTCGGGGCGCAGCACCAGGGGCAGCGGGTGCCCGGCGGAGGCGAGGGTGCAGCGGACGCCGCCGTCGACGGGGGTCAGCTCGCCGTACAGCAGGGACAGGAACCGGGTCTGCGGGCCGTCGCCGGGGGCGAAGGGTCCGCCTCCGGCGGCGATCAGGGCGCGGGCGGCGGCGTCGGCGGCCTCGGTGGCGTCGTCCAGGAGGAGCTGGTTGAGACGGTCGAGGACGTCCGCGACGCCGTACCCCTCGCGGGCGAGCAGCCGGAGCCAGGGGCGGGCGAGGCCGATGACGACGGCGGCCTCGGGGCCCTTGCCCTGGACGTCGCCGACGGCGAAGCACCAGCGGCCGTGCCCGGCCGGGAAGAGGTCGTAGAAGTCGCCGCTGGGGCCGCCCTGGTCGCGGGGTTCGTAGACCAGCGCGCTGGTCATGCCGGGGATCTCGGCGACCGCGCCGGGCAGCAGGCCGCGCTGGAGGACGGCGCTGATGGTGGCCTGGCGGGCGTACTGGCGGGCGGCGCCGATGGCGAGGGCGACCCGGCGGCCGAGGTCCTCGACCAGGCCCGTGACCTCGTCGGGGAAACCGAGGAGTCCGCAGCGGCCGATGAGCAGGGTGCCGAGCGGGCGGCCGCCGGCGACCAGCCGGTAGGCGAGGGCGGTGCCGTGGGTGCCCTCGGGGCCGAGCGCGGCGCCGGGCCAGGGATAGGGCTCGGGGCCGGAGCGCACCGTGTGGCGGGAGCGCGGGGGCTCCTTCTCCAGGGCCCGCTGGAGGTCCTCGGTGCGGGCCTCGCTGGTGTGCCACACGCGGGCGGGGCCGTCGTCGCCGCCGCGTACGGTCGCCTCGTCCTCCAGCCAGATCGCGCACCAGTCCGCCAGGCGGGGCACGATCAGCTGGCCGGTGAGGGCGGCGACCAGGTTCTCGTCGAGCTGTCCGGCGAGCAGGTCGGAGGCTTCGGCGAGGAAGGACAGCGCGCCCCTGCCCTGGTCGCCGCCGAGGCCCTCGCCCCGCAGCCGCAGCGCGCCGCGGGCGACCGGGAC
>NZ_MUNH01000667.1:0-1417 GCF_002154615.1 Streptomyces recifensis | reverse complement strand
GGTGTGGGGCTTCGGGTTTCGGGTGCTTTGGGAGGGGTGATTTCTGGACACCCGATCCTGTTGCTGTGCGGTGGTCGGGTTTTGACGTTTCGTGTTTGCGCTGCGAATTTCCTGGGGTGACTGTCCTCGGTCAAGCTGAGGCGGTTGGTCGACGGTCCGGCCGGAAGTCGGTCTTGTGTGCCCGCTGTGACCTTCGGAAGAGTGGGCCGCTCGTCAACCAGCCTTCCGGTCCGTCAGGTCCCCACAACCTGCCGGACCGACCCCCCACAGGAGGACGTGAGTTGAAGCATCGACGCATACCCGCACGCCGGGCCGCGGTCGCCGGAGCGGGTGTTCTCGCACTGGTCGGAGCGGGTGTCACCTTCCAGACTGCGAACGCCAGCGAACCCGCCGGGGCCGCGGACTCCGCGGCCGGGCCGCGTGTTCTGTCCGCTCCCGCGGCCGGAAAGCTCGCCTCCACGCTGCTCGCCGACCTCGGCTCGGACAGTGCGGGCAGCTACTACGACGCCCGGGCCAGGAGCCTCGTCGTCAACGTGCTCGACGCCTCCGCCGCCGATACCGTCCAGGCGGCCGGCGCCAAGGCCAGAATCGTCTCCCGCTCGCTCGCCGTGCTCGACGGGGCGCGGTCCGCGCTCACCAAGGACGCGACGATCCCGGGCACCTCGTGGGCCACCGACCCGGTCTCCAACAAGGTCCTCGTCACCGCCGACAAGACCGTGTCCCCGGCTCAGTACGCCAAGCTGGGGAAGGTTGTCTCCGGGCTCGGGGGCGCCGCCGAACTCAAGCGGGCGAAGGGGAAGTTCAAGCCCTTCGTCGCCGGCGGCGACGCCATCAACGGTTCGGGCGGGCGGTGTTCGCTCGGGTTCAACGTGACCAAGGGCGGGGCGCCGTACTTCCTCACCGCGGGGCACTGCACCGCCGCGATCTCCAGTTGGACCGATGCGTCCGGGAACGCCGTCGGGTCCAACGCGGACTCCAGTTTCCCCGGTAACGACTACGGGCTCGTGAAGTACGCCGACGGGGTCGATCATCCGAGCGAGGTCAATCTCTACAACGGGTCCGCCCAGCGGATCTCGGGGGCTGCCGAGGCCACCGTGGGGATGAAGGTCACTCGTAGCGGGTCCACCACTCAGGTGCACGACGGGACCGTGACGGGACTGAACGCGACGGTGAACTACTCCGAGGGGACCGTGAGCGGGCTGATCCAGACCGATGTGTGTGCCGAGCCGGGGGACAGCGGGGGATCGCTGTTCTCCGGGAGCAGCGCGGTGGGGCTCACGTCGGGGGGCAGTGGGGACTGCTCCTCCGGTGGGGAGACGTTCTTCCAGCCTGTGACCGAGGCGCTGGCCGCTACGGGGACGCAGATCGGCTGAGGTTCCCTTCTCCGGCTCTTGGGCCCCCGCTTCTCCTTCGGGAG
>NZ_MUNH01000666.1:0-615 GCF_002154615.1 Streptomyces recifensis | reverse complement strand
TCTCGTAACCGAGGGCGGAGACCGCGCCGTCCGCGACGATCTGAAGGGTGTCGGCCTGGCTCCGCGCGGTGTTCATCTCGGCCATGACCTGGTGAAGCTGACGCAGTGACGTCAGAGGGACGTACGGCTCCTGATCGGTCTCCATGCTCGCCCTCCCCCTGCTGTCCACAGGCTTTCCGCCACTGAATCACAGCGCGCTGCTCACTCGGTACACAGGGTCAACAATTCCGCACTCCTTGTGACTCAAGTCACAGAAGAACTTGAACAATTGAGTGCAGTTTCCGCACTTTCCCGTTGCGTTCTCCGATCGCAAAGGCTGCGAAGTTGCGCATATGCCGCTGGCCGGTCCGGGCGGCCCTTCCGCCACAGGTCCGGTCCTTTGGTCCTAGGTCCGGGCTACACCGGAGGCCCGATGCGGCGGTCGCGGGCGGCCGATTAGCGTTTGCGGCGTGCTGAACCCTCCCTCCCCCACCGCCGCGGCCGCTTCTGTGCATGCTGAAGGGGTGAGCGACGACGAGTTCCGGGCCGCGATGTCCCGGCTGGCCGCGGGCGTGGTCCTGGTGACCGCGCAGGAACCGCCGCTGGACCCCGACGACCCGTACGCGCCGGGCGGCG
>NZ_MUNH01000665.1:0-12900 GCF_002154615.1 Streptomyces recifensis | reverse complement strand
AGGTCGTCGGTGGCGATCCGGGCCGGTTCGCCGCCGTCTCCGTCACCAACGCCCCGCTGCCCTCCGCCGTCGCCGCGCTCGCCCCCGTCGACCTCACCAACATGGGCGCCGACGAGGCCGAACGCCGCCTGCTGGACCGCCTCGACCTGCCCCACGACACCCGCCCGGCCGACGACGCGGGCCGGCCCGCGCCCCGCTTCCCGGCCGCCATGCCCGACGTGTGGGGCGGGGTGCCGCGCCGCAACACCCGCTTCACCGGCCGCGAGCCGCTGCTCAACGACGCCTACCACCTGCTCCAGGGCAGCGACCCCGGCGCGGGCGTGCTCACCCTGCACGGCATGTCCGGCGTCGGCAAGACCCAGCTCGCCGCCGAGTACGTCTACCGCTTCGGCTCCGAGTACGACGTGGTGTGGTGGGTCAACGCCGAGAAACGCGTCAGCTACCGCCGCCTCCTCGCCGAACTCGCCCCCAAGCTCGGCCTGTCCACCGGCGCCGAGTACGGCGAGCGGCTCCGTGCCGTCCGCGACGCGCTGCGCCGGGGCACCCCGTACTCCCGCTGGCTGCTGGTGCTGGACGGCGCCGACGAACCCGACCAGATCTGGGACCTCGTCCCCACCGGCCCCGGCCACGTCCTCATCACCTCCCGCAACCCCGAGTGGGGCGAGCACAACAGCAAGCTCCTCGAAGTCCCCGTCTACGGCCGCGACGAGTCGGTCGCCTTCATCCGCCGCCGCGCGCCCCGGCTCACCGAACCCGACGCCGACCAGCTCGCCCAGGCCCTGGAGGACCTCCCGCTGCTGCTGGACCAGACCGCGGGCTGGCTCAACGACTCCGACCTCTCGGTGGAGGAGTACATCGCCCTGCTGGACGGCGGGATCGACCAGGACGTCGTCAAGGTGTCCGCGGACTTCCCGCTCGCCTTCCAGACCGCCTGGTCGATACTGCTGAACAAGCTCCGCGAGACCGTCCCGGAGTCCGTCGACCTGCTGCGGCTGTGCACCTTCTTCGCCCCCGGCTTCATCCCGGTCAGGCTGCTGAAGGAGATGAACCACGACGACCTGCCCGAACAGCTCGCCGGGCTGCTGGACGACCCGCTGCTGTGGAACAAGGCCGTCAACCAGCTCCGCCAGTACTCCGTGGTCCGGCTGGAGTCGCACGAGGCCACGCTGGACGAGGCCGTCGCCTCCGGCGAGTCGGTCTACCTGCACCGGATGGTCCACCAGATCGTGCACAAGGACATGCCCGAGGCCGACCGGAGAGAGTTCATCGAGGTGGTCCGCCGCGCCCTCGCCGAGGCCGACCCGGGCCGCCCCACCGACACCCGCAACTGGGACGCGTACGCCGAGATCGTGCCGCACCTGAAGTACGCCGACGTGCTGCGCAGCAAGGACCGCCGGGTGCAGGGGCTGGTGCTCAACTGCCTGCGGTACATGCTGTTCGCCGGGGAGTACACGGCGGGCGTCAACCTCGGCGGCCGCGCCCTCGCCGCCTGGCGCGAGCTGCTCGGCGAGTCCCACCCCCGCGTCTGGGAGGTGACCTACCACTACGCCAACCTGCTGCGCTCGGCCGGCCGCTTCCAGGAGACCGAGGCCATCGACCGGGCCGCCCGCGAGCAACTCCTCGCCGAACGCGGCGAACACGACCTCGACCACCTCAGGATGGCCGGCGGACTCGCCGCCGACCTGCGGGAACTCGGCCAGTACGACGCGGCCCTCGAACTCGACGAGTGGCTCTACCCCACCTATCGCGAGCTGTTCGGCGAGCACGACTCGCGCACCCTCAACGCCCAGAACAACCTCGGCTTCACCCTGCGCCTCCTCGGCCGCTACGAGCAGGCCCGCGGTTTTGACACCCGCACCCTGGAGGCCCGCCGCCAGCTCCTCAAGGGCCGCCACCCCTGGACCCTGTTCTCCGAGGTCTCCTACGCGGTCGACCTGCGCCTGCTGGGCCGCTACGCCGAGGCCGAGTCGATCCAGACCAAGAACGTCCGCGAGTACCGGATCGTCATGGGCCCGGACAACCAGAACACCCTGCGCGCCGAGCACAACCTCGCGCTGTGCCGGCTGCGCGGCGGGGACCGGGCCGGGGCGGGCGAACTGCTCACCCGCGTCCTGGAGGGGCTGGAGCGCAAGCTCGGGGACAGCCACACGCACACCCTGGCCGCCGCCGTCAGCGAGAGCTGCTTCGCCCGCGAGCACGGCGACATCGACCAGGCCCGCGAGGCCAGCGAGTCCGTCCTCGCCCGCTACGAACTGCTGCTGCCCGAGGGCCACCCCTTCATCATCGGCGCCCGCGCCAACCACGCGCTGGTGCTGCGCAGCGTCGGCGAACGCGACCACGCCCACGTACTGATCGAGCAGAGCCTCGCCGACATGAGCGCCGCGCTGGGGGAGACCCACCCCTACGCGCTCGGCTGCGCCGTCAACGCGGCCGCGCTGCGCAACCTCGTCGGGGACACCGAGGCCGCCGCCGACCTCAGCCAGATCACCATCCTGCGCGCCACCGACACCCTCGGCCGCACCCACCCCCTCACCCTGACCGCCCGCGTCGCCTACGCGGCCGACCTGCGCGCGCTGCGCGACCGCCAGCAGGCGGAGAAGGTCGAACAGGAGGCCCTGTCCGACCTCGCGGCCACCCTCGGCCCCCAGCACGTCCACACCGTCTCCGCCCGCTCCCGCAACCGCCCGTACTGGGACTTCGAGCCCCAGGCGAGCTGAGCGCCGCCGCGCGGGTGCGAGGCCACGGTCGGACCGGTGCCCCCCCACGGCCGTGGCGGAGCGGGAGACGGCCGGGCACCGCCCGGACGGCGAAGGGCCCGGCCCTCCGGATCAGATCCAGGAGAGCCGGGCCCTTCAGCGTTGCTCAGTGAGCCGGGGTCACGCCTCGAAGACCTCGTTCACCAGCTGCTCCTGCTCCGCCTGGTGGCGCTTGGCGGAGCCCACCGCCGGGGAGGAGCCGTGCGCGCGCGAGATGCGGCGCAGGCGCTCGCCCGCCGGGACGTCGGCACCGACGGCCAGGTCCAGGTGGTCGATCAGGTTGAGCGCGATGAACGGCCACGCACCCTGGTTCGCCGGCTCCTCCTGCACCCAGAGGTACTTCTCGGCGTTCGGGTACTTGTTGACCTCGGCCTGGACCTCGGCGCCGGGCAGCGGGTACAGCCGCTCGATGCGGATGATCGCCGTGTCGGTGGCGCCGCGCTTCTTCCGGCCGGCCTCCAGGTCGTAGTAGACCTTGCCGGAGCAGAAGACGACCTTGCGGACGGCGGCCGGGTCGACCGTGTCGTCGCCGATGACCGGACGGAACTCGCCGGAGGTGAACTCCTCCGCCTTCGAGGCCGCCGCCTTCAGGCGCAGCATCGACTTCGGGGTGAAGACGATCAGCGGCTTGTGGTCCGGGTTGTGGACCTGCCAGCGCAGCAGGTGGAAGTAGTTCGCCGGCGAGGTCGGCATGGCGACCGTCATGTTGTTCTGCGCGCAGAGCTGCAGGAACCGCTCCGGACGGGCCGAGGAGTGGTCCGGGCCCTGGCCCTCGTAACCGTGCGGCAGCAGCAGGACCACACCGGAGGTCTGGTTCCACTTCTGCTCGGCCGAGGAGATGAACTCGTCGACGACCGTCTGCGCGCCGTTGACGAAGTCGCCGAACTGCGCCTCCCACATCACCAGCGCGTCCGGGCGGGCCAGCGAGTAGCCGTACTCGAAGCCCATCGCCGCGTACTCGGAGAGCAGGGAGTTGTAGACGTTCAGCCGCGCCTGGTCCTCGGAGAGGTACTGCAGCGGGGTGTACTCCTCGCCGGTCTCCCGGTCGATGAGCACCGCGTGGCGCTGGCCGAAGGTGCCGCGCTGGGAGTCCTGGCCCGCCAGGCGGACCGGGGTGCCCTCCAGCAGCAGCGAGCCGACGGCCAGGGTCTCGCCCATGCCCCAGTCGATCGTGCCGTCCTCCACCATCGCCGCCCGGCGCTGGAGCTGCGGCTGGAGCCGCGGGTGGACGGTGATGTTGTCCGGGACGTTGACCTGGGACTCGGCGATCCGCTTGACGACCTCCGCGGAGATCGCGGTCGGGACCGCCGCCGGGAAGCCGTCCTTGGGCGGCTGGGACTCGCCCTGCGCCGGCTGCGAGGTGACCTCGCGGACCTCGGTGAAGACCTTCTCCAGCTGGCCCTGGTAGTCCTGGAGCGCCTGCTCGGCCTCCTCCAGCGTGATGTCACCACGGCCGATGAGGGACTCGGTGTACAGCTTGCGCACCGAGCGCTTCTTGTCGATCAGGTCGTACATCAGCGGCTGGGTGAAGGCCGGGTTGTCCGACTCGTTGTGACCGCGGCGGCGGTAGCAGATGAGGTCGATCACCACGTCCTTGTTGAACGCCTGACGGAACTCGAAGGCGAGCCGCGCGACGCGGACCACGGCCTCCGGGTCGTCGCCGTTCACGTGGAAGATCGGGGCCTCGATCATGCGGGCCACGTCCGTGGCGTACATCGAGGAGCGCGAGGACTCCGGGGCGGCGGTGAAGCCGACCTGGTTGTTGATGACGATGTGGACCGTGCCGCCGGTGCGGTAGCCGCGCAGCTGCGACATGTTCAGGGTCTCGGCCACCACGCCCTGGCCCGCGAAGGCCGCGTCGCCGTGGATCGCCACCGGCAGCACGGTGAAGTCCGTGCCGCCCTTGTTGATGATGTCCTGCTTGGCGCGGGCGACGCCCTCCAGGACCGGGTCGACCGCCTCCAGGTGCGAGGGGTTGGCGACCAGCGAGACCGCGATCTGCTCGCCGTCCAGCCCGGTGAAGGTGCCCTCGGCGCCCAGGTGGTACTTCACGTCACCGGAGCCGTGCATCGACTTCGGGTCGAGGTTGCCCTCGAACTCCCGGAAGATCTGCGCGTACGACTTGCCGACGATGTTGGCGAGCACGTTCAGCCGGCCGCGGTGGGCCATGCCGATGACGACCTCGTCCAGGCGCGACTCGGCGGCCGAGTCGATGACCGCGTCCAGCAGCGGGATGACGGACTCGCCGCCCTCCAGCGAGAACCGCTTCTGGCCGACGTACTTGGTCTGCAGGAACGTCTCGAAGGCCTCGGCGGCGTTCAGGCGGCGCAGGATGCGCAGCTGCTCCTCGCGCTCCGGCTTGGAGTGCGGGCGCTCGACGCGGTCCTGGATCCACTTGCGCTGCTTGGGGTCCTGGATGTGCATGAACTCGATGCCGGTGGTGCGGCAGTACGAGTCGCGCAGCACGCCCAGGATGTCGCGCAGCTTCATCATCGACTTGCCGGCGAAGCCGCCGACGGCGAACTCGCGCTCCAGGTCCCACAGGGTGAGCCCGTGCTCGGTGATGTCCAGGTCGGGGTGCTTGCGCTGCTGGTACTCCAGCGGGTCGGTGTCGGCCATGACGTGGCCGCGGACCCGGTAGGAGTGGATCAGCTCGAAGACACGGGCGGCCTTGGTGACGTCGTCGTCGTGGCTGGCGTCGATGTCCTTGAGCCAGCGGACCGGCTCGTAGGGGATGCGCAGCGCCTCGAAGATGTCGTCGTAGAAGCCGTTCTCGCCGAGGAGAAGGTTCGCGACCTGGCGCAGGAACTCGCCGGAGGCGGCGCCCTGGATGACCCGGTGGTCGTAGGTCGACGTGAGCGTCATGACCTTGGAGACGCCGAGCTTGTTCAGGGTGTCCTGGCTGGTGCCCTGGAACTCCGCCGGGTAGTCCATGGACCCGACGCCCATGATCACGGACTGGCCGGGCATCAGGCGCGGCACGGAGTGCACGGTGCCGAGGCCACCGGGGTTGGTCAGGGAGACCGTGACGCCGGTGAAGTCGTCCATCGTGAGCTTGCCCTCGCGGGCGCGGCGGACGATGTCCTCGTAGGCCTGCCAGAACTCGAAGAAGTTCAGCGTCTCGGCCTTCTTGATGGCCGCGACGACGAGCTGGCGGTCGCCGTTGGGCTTCACCAGGTCGATGGCCAGACCGAGGTTCACGTGCGGCGGCTTGACCAGGGTCGGCTTGCCGTCCTTCTCGCCGAACGAGTGGTTCATCGCCGGCATGGCCTTGATGGCCTGCACCATGGCGAACCCGATGAGGTGCGTGAAGGAGATCTTCCCGCCGCGGGCCCGCTTGAGGTGGTTGTTGATGACGATGCGGTTGTCGAACAGCAGCTTCACCGGGACCGCGCGGACCGAGGTGGCCGTCGGCAGCTCCAGCGAGGCGTTCATGTTCTTCGCCACGGCCGCGGACGGACCGCGCAGCGTCACGTACTCGGGGCCCTCGGGGGCCTCCGTGGCGGGCGCGGCGGCGGCCTTCGGCTTGGCCGCGGGCGCCGGCTTCGCCGGGGCCTGGGCGGCCGGAGCGGCCTTGGCCGCGGGTGCCTGCGCCGGCGTGGCCGGGGCCTGCGCGGGCTTGGCGGCCGGAGCCGACTGGGCCGGGGCCTGCGCCGGGGCGGGCGCGGCAGGAGCCGGTGCGGCCTGGGCCGGCGGAGCGGTGGGGGTGGTACCCGCGGCCCCCGCGGCCGCGGTACCCGCCGGAGCCGAGGCGGCGGGCGCCCCCGGCTTGTAATCGGCGAAGAAGTCCCACCAGGCACGGTCTACCGAATTCGGGTCCTGGAGGTACTGCTGATAGATCTCGTCGACGAGCCACTCGTTCGGTCCGAACGCCGCGGCGGCGTTCTTCCCGGCTTGGTCGTCGGTGGAGACGTTCGAGTTACTGGGGGACTGTGGCGACACGGCGGTAACCGCCCTCTTCCGCTTCACAAGGTGATGGACAGCGGGAATAAAGGCTACGCCTCCCGGAGGGGGAAGGTCAGGTCGGGCCCGTTCATCGTCGTGCAAGTCACATCGCGAACCGCGTTTCGGGCCGCGAAATGGCGGGAAACAAGCGGGGTTCCGGATACGGGTGGGAAGTCGCGGGCACGCGGAATCGGGGCCCTGAGCGCCCTCGCTCCGCGCATCGCGCCGGCCCGTGCCTGATCACACGTGTCCGACTGGCGGAACGTATGTGATCTTGATCATCCGACTGAACCCCATGGGGGCCGGGAGCGTCAACTCGACGCCGGAACGGCCCCCGGGAGGGTGACGATGATCCGGCAGCCGCGCTCGGATTCGGCCACACCGATCCGGCCGCCGTGCAGATCGACCGCCCAGCGGGCGATGGCCAGCCCCAGACCGGTGCCGCCGTCGCTGCCCGGACCGTGCGGGCGGGTGACCGCGCCCCGGTTGAACCGCTCGAACACGCGGTGCCACTCCGAGCGGGGGATGCCCGGACCCTCGTCAAGCACCTCCAGCTCCAGCGACTCCGGACGGGCGCCGCGCCGGGCCTTCACGGTGACCCGGCCGTGCGGCGGGCTGTGCTTGACCGCGTTGTCTATGAGGTTCGCCACCACCTGGTGGATGCGCTCGGGGTCGGCGTGCGCGGTCAGCTCCGGCGGGGACACGTCCAGGTGCAGATGCACGTCGGTACGGGTGTGGCTGCCGGAGCCGGAGGCGATGCCGGCCCGCGCGGAGGCGACCATGTTGGCCTCCTTGAGCACCCCGGAGAGGTACGGCCACACCTCGAAGCGGCGGGTCTTCAGGGGGACCACGCCGTTGTCGAGGCGGGAGAGGTCGAGCAGGGTCTCCACCAGCCGCCCGAGCCGGTCGGTCTGGCGCAGCGCGGTGCGCATGGTCTCCGGGTCCGCCTCGGTGACGCCGTCGACGATGTTCTCCAGCACCGCGCGCAGTCCGGCGATGGGGGTGCGCAGCTCGTGCGAGACGTTCGCCACCAGCTCCTTGCGCTGGAGGTCCTGTGCCTCCAGTTCGTCCGCCATGACGTTGATCGTGACGGCGAGGTCGCCCAGTTCGTCGCGGCGGCCCTCGCTCACCCGGCGGGTGTAGTCGCCGTGCGAGATGGAGCCGGCCACCGCGTTCATCTCGTCCAGCGGCGCGGTGAGCGAGTGGGCCACGAACTGGGTGATCAGCAGCGTGGCGATCATCGAGAAGACCGTGATGAAGCGCAGCTCGGTCTTGGTGTGCACCGCGATCATGGAGAGACCGGTGGTGATCAGCACCGAGATGACGACCAGCGCGCCCAGCTTGGTCTTGATCGAGAACGGGCGTACGCCGCCCCAGGGTCCGCCCCCGGAGCGCCGGCGCCCCGTTTCCCGTCCGCGGCTCACGGGGTCGGCGTCTCCAGCGCGTACCCGACTCCGTGCACCGTGCGGATGCGCTCGGCGCCGATCTTCCGGCGCAGGGCCTTGATGTGACTGTCCACGGTCCGGGTGCCGGAGGCGTCCGCCCAGTCCCAGACCTCGGCGAGCAGCTGCTCGCGGGAGAGCACCGCGCGCGGGGTGTTGGCCAGGCACACCAGCAGGTCGAACTCGGTGGGCGTCAGGTGCACGTCGTCCGACTTCACCCGCACCCGGCGCTGGGCGTGGTCGATCTCCAGCTCGCCGAGGCGGAGTATCCCGGAGCGGGGCGTGGTCGCGGCCAGCGCGGCGCGCTCCATGCGGCGCAGCAGGACGTGCACCCGCGCGGCCAGCTCCCGCATGGAGAACGGCTTGGTCATGTAGTCGTCGGCGCCGACCCCGAGGCCCACCAGCATGTCGGTCTCGTCGTCGCGCGCGGTGAGCATCATGACCGGCACCGGACGGGACGCCTGCACGCGGCGGCAGACCTCCAGGCCGTCGAAGCCGGGCAGCATGATGTCGAGGATCAGCAGGTCCGGCTGCCATGCCTCGGCCGTGTCGACCGCCGACGGACCGTCACCGGCGGTCTGCACGAGGAATCCCTCGGCGCGGAGCCGGGCCGCGATGGCATCGACGATCGTGGGGTCGTCCTCGACGACCAGTACCCGGCGCTGCGCGCCCTGTGACGTCGTCGCCGCACCGGTCTGGGAGGTGTGTGTCTGCTCCATCGCCCGCCCCTGTTGCTTTCCGGAATCCGTGGGGTGATCCCATGACTGCGATTGACGCTTGAATGATCCGCGTCACGCTGCACATTACGGGGACACGCCGGGCCGTCGCTATCCAGGTCGGACGGCGAGATGGACCACGTCGGGAACGCCACGGGCAACGGGGACCTCTTCGGTACGCACCTGTCGGAACCCGGCATTCCGCAAGGTTCCTTCAAATTCCGGAGAGGGCTGCGCGGACCACGTCGCCAGCACCCCGCCGGGCCTCAACACCCTTGCGCAGGCGGCGAGTCCGCGCGGCGTGTAGAGACCTTCGTTGCCCTCCGTGACGGTCCAGCCGGGCCCGTTGTCGATGTCGAGGCATACCGCGTCGAACGTGTCGGATGTCTCATTGACGAAACGCAGGAGATCCGCCTCGACGACGCGCGTGCGCGGGTCGGCCAGCGCGTCCGCGGAGATCTCCGCCAGCGGGCCGGTGCGGTGCCAGTCGATGACGGCGGGCTCGCGCTCGACGACGGTGATGCGCCCCCAGCGGGGATCGGCGGCCGCGTGGGCCAGCGAGAAGCCGACGCCGAGGCCGCCGATCAGCACCTCCGGCGCCGGGCGGTCGTCCAGCGCGTCCCGCGCCGCGTCCACCAGCAGCCGCTCCGAGCGGCCGTCGGAGGTGTCCATCAGGAAGCACCCGTTGGCGATGATCTGGAGCAGCGCCCCGCTGCGGCGCAGCGCCACCTCCCCGTACGGTCCCTCGCGCCGGTCCAGGACCACCGTGTCCGCGGCGCCGTCGTGCGTGGCAGTCATGCCGCCATCCTGCCCCGCCCGCCCGGCGAGTCCTCGTTCGCCCAGAGCGAACGATGTTCGGGGAACATTGAACCGCTCAGGAGCATTGAGTCAGTGTTACTCAAGTTGACTGCCGAAGGGGAGATCATGGCTGCTGAGTCGGGTGAGTCCATGGAGTTCACGCTCGTTCTGCCTGTGCTGCCGCTCGACGGCGAGGTCGTGCTGCCCGGCATGGTCGTGCCGCTGGATCTGAGCGACGCCGAGATCCGGGCCGCCGTGGAGGCCGCCCAGGCCGCCGCCCGCGCGGAGTCCGGCAAGCCCAAGGTGCTGCTGGTCCCGCGCATCGACGGCACCTACGCCAAGACCGGCGTGCTCGGCACCGTCGAGCAGGTCGGCAGACTCGCCGACGGCGACCCCGGCGCCCTGGTCAAGGGCCGCCACCGGGTGCGCATCGGCGCGGGTACCACCGGTCCCGGCGCCGCGCTGTGGGTCGAGGGCGCCCGGGTCGAGGAGACCGTGCCCGAGCCGCTGCCCGGCCAGGTGACCGACCTGGTCAAGGAGTACAAGGCGCTGGCCACCACCTGGCTGCGCAAGCGCGGCGCCTGGCAGGTCGTGGACCGGGTCCAGGCCATCGACGACGTCTCCGCGCTCGCCGACAACTCCGGTTACTCGCCGTTCCTCACCACCGACCAGAAGACCGAGCTGCTGGAGACCACCGACCCGGTGGCCCGCCTGAGGCTCGCCGCCCAGCAGCTCCGCGACCACCTCGCCGAGCAGGACGTGGCGGAGACCATCGCCAAGGACGTCCAGGAGGGCGTCGACAAGCAGCAGCGTGAGTTCCTGCTGCGCCGCCAGCTCGAAGCGGTCCGCAAGGAGCTGCGCGAGCTGAACGGCGACGGCCCGGACGCGGCCGAGGAGTCCGACGACTACCGGGCCCGCGTCGAGGCCGCCGACCTGCCCGAGCGTGTCCGCGAGGCCGCGCTCAAGGAAGTGGAGAAGCTGGAGCGCTCCTCCGACCAGTCGCCCGAGGGCTCCTGGATCCGCACCTGGCTGGACACCGTCCTGGAGATGCCGTGGAACGAGCGGACCGAGGACGCGTACGACATCCAGGGCGCCAAGGAGATCCTGGACGCCGAGCACGCCGGCCTGGAGGACGTGAAGGCGCGCATCACCGAGTACCTCGCGGTGCGCAAGCGGCGCGGTGAGCGCGGTCTCGGTGTGATCGGCGGACGGCGCGGCGGTGCCGTGCTGGCGCTGGTCGGCCCGCCCGGTGTCGGAAAGACCAGTTTGGGAGAATCTGTCGCACATGCGATGGGCCGCAAGTTCGTCCGCGTCGCGCTCGGCGGTGTCCGGGACGAGGCGGAGATCCGGGGCCACCGGCGCACCTACGTCGGCGCGCTGCCCGGCCGCATCGTCCGCGCGGTCAAGGAGGCCGGGTCGATGAACCCGGTCGTGCTGCTCGACGAGATCGACAAGGTCGGCTCGGACTTCCGGGGCGACCCGGCGGCCGCCCTGCTCGAAGTGCTGGACCCGGCACAGAACCACACCTTCCGGGACCACTACCTGGAGGTCGAGCTCGACCTGTCCGACGTGGTCTTCCTCGCCACCGCCAATGTGCTGGAGGCGATCCCGGAGGCACTGGCCGACCGGATGGAGATCGTCCGGCTCGACGGCTACACCGAGGACGAGAAGGTCGTCATCGCCCGCGACCACCTGCTCCCGCGCCAGCTGGAGCGGGCCGGTCTCACCGGCGACGAGGTCACGCTGGAGGAGGGCGCGCTGCGCAAGCTCGCCGGGGAGTACACCCGCGAGGCGGGCGTGCGCACCCTGGAGCGGACCGTGGCGCGGCTGCTGCGCAAGGTCGCGGCCCAGCACGAACTGGGCGAGCGGGAACTGCCGTTCACCGTCCGTGAGGACGACCTGCGCGCTCTGGTGGGCCGTCCGCACCACGTGCCCGAGTCCGCGCAGGACCCGGCCGAGCGCCGTACCGCCGTCCCCGGGGTGGCGACCGGGCTCGCGGTCACCGGCGCCGGTGGCGACGTGCTGTACGTCGAGGCGTCGCTCGCCGACCCCGAGACCGGGGCGGCGGGGCTGACCCTGACCGGGCAGCTCGGTGACGTGATGAAGGAGTCGGCGCAGATCGCGCTGAGCTTCCTGCGCAGCCACGGCGCCGAGCTGGAGCTGCCGGTGGCCGACCTGAAGGACCGGGGCGTGCACATCCACTTCCCGGCGGGCGCGGTCCCCAAGGACGGGCCGAGCGCGGGCGTCACCATGACCACCGCGCTGGCCTCCCTGCTCTCCGGCCGGCTGGTCCGCACGGACGTGGCGATGACCGGTGAGGTCTCGCTGACCGGGCGGGTGCTGCCGATCGGCGGGGTGAAGCAGAAGCTGCTCGCCGCGCACCGCGCCGGGGTGACCACCGTGATCATCCCCAAGCGCAACGAGGCCGACCTGGACGACGTCCCGGCCGAGGTGCTGGAGAAGCTCGACGTGCACGCGGTGACCGACGTCCGCCAGGTGCTGGAGCTGGCGCTCGCGCCCGCCGCCACCGTGGCGGAGGTGCCGGTCGCGGCCTGAGCGGCGCGAAGGCCCGGGTCCCCTTTCACCAGGGGGCCCGGGCCTTTCGCGTACGCGGCAGGCTCAGCCGTTGGCCAGCGCCTGCACCCGGTCCAGGGCGCCGTTGAACCGGTCGTGGTCACCGACCGTCGGGCCGGAGGAGGTGTACTGCCACATCGTGTGGAAGTCCCAGCCGGCCGGCAGCGTGCCCGGCG
The DNA here is from genome assembly GCF_002154615.1 of Streptomyces recifensis. Lineage (NCBI taxonomy): Bacteria > Bacillati > Actinomycetota > Actinomycetes > Kitasatosporales > Streptomycetaceae > Streptomyces > Streptomyces recifensis. Next base: position 493 of record NZ_MUNH01000665.1, on the reverse strand, counting down.
CGGTGGCGTACCGGGCGATCCACAGCGGATTGACGGCGCCGAAGGCGGCGGTGTTGCCCGTGCACTGGGTCCACCAGCTCGTCGCCGTGTAGATCACCGCGTCCCGGCCGGTGCGCGCCCGGTAGGTGTTCAGGAAGTCCGCGATCCAGTTGGTCATCGCGGCCCCGGCCATGCCGTAGCAGGCGTCGCCGTACGGGTTCCACTCGATGTCCAGCACGCCGGGCAGCGTCCGCCCGTCCCGCGACCAGCCGCCGCCGTGGTCCACGAAGTAGTTCGCCTGCACCGCGCCGCTCGTGGTGTCCGGGGTGGCGAAGTGGTACGCGCCCCGGATCATGCCCACGTTGTACGAGCCGTTGTACTGCTGGGCGAAGGACGGGTTGGTGTAGTAGGTGCCCTCCGTGGCCTTGGTGTAGGCCCAGCGGACCCCGCTGTTCCACAGCGTGGTCCAGTCGACGTTGCCCTGGTGGCCGGAGACGTCGACTGGACCACGCTG
>NZ_MUNH01000664.1:0-11984 GCF_002154615.1 Streptomyces recifensis | reverse complement strand
GCCGGGCGCGCCCGGCTCCCGCTTCTCGTACGCCTCGGCCAGGTACCGGATGCCGAGCACCGGGTCCCGGCCGCCGGGGTCCAGGGTGAACCGCCAGCTCCGGTCGTCCTGAAGGGGGTCGGTGACCGCCATGGGCAGCGCCCGCTCCAGCCCGAGCAGCCGGCGCGAGATCACCGCCCGGCTCGCCCACGGGCAGGCCCGCGAGACCACCAGCCGGTACCGCCCGGACTCCACCGGCCAGCCGTCCCGGCCGTCGGCGGTGATCCGGTCCGCGAAATGGCTCCTGGACCGCTTGAACTTCTTGTGGCCGTAGGCGCTGTTGCCGTCGCCACCCATGTCGCCTCCTCGCCGCACGGATCGCACCGCACGCTCTTCCCTGCCGGCCCGCCCGCTCCGGCGCGACGGGCCCGTTCCGTTCCGCCTGACGCGTTCCCCCATTTCGGCCGGGGACCCGCGCCAAGCGCTCAGCGGTCCCGGGACGGCCGCGGGAGGGCGGCGAAGGTCCCGCCCGCGTGCCCGAGACAGTCGTACGTGCCCTCGGTCAAGGAGTGTCCGCCGGAGTCTGCGCGTCCGCCGCGGGCTCCTTCGACGCGGCGGGCGCCGTCCCGGCCGGGCCGCCGCCACGGCTGAGGCGCACACCGATCGCTGACGTCACGAGGCTCAGTACGGCGGCGGTGACCCAGGCGATCCGGAAGTCGTGGCGGGAGGTCACATCGACGTGGGAACCACCGAGCACCGTGACCAGGACCGCGACGCCGACCGTGGCCGAGATCTGGCGGACAGAGTTGACCAGCGCCGACCCGGTCGCCGCACGGTGCCCCGGCAGGGCGTGCACACCGGCGGCCACCAGAGTGCCCAGGGCCAGACCGACGCCCGTACCGGTCAACAGCTGGCTGGGCAGCAGGTCACCCACATAATCCGGCGTGACGGACGCGAAGCAGGCCCGCCAGACCATGCCGCCGGTGAACAGCAACCCGCCGGCGGCGACCAGCGGACCGTGCCCGAAGCGCTGCGCGGCGCGGGCGGTCAGGAGGGTGACGACCGGCACGAGTGCGGGACCCGGGACCAGGGCGACGCCGGTGCGCAGAGCACTCCAGTGCCAGATTTCCTGGCACCACAGCACGTTCGAGAGCAGCATGATCGCGAATGCGGTGCCGAACACGAGGCTGCCCGCGTTCGCCGCTCCGAAGCGCGGCAGCCGCAGCAGGTCCAGCTCGAACAGCGGGCGGGGGTGCCGCAGGGACCGGCCGACGAACACGGTGCCGCTGAGCACGGCAACGGCCAGGAGCAGCACGGTCCTGCCGCTCGTCCAGCCCCAGTCGGGCGCCTGCACCAGCGCCCCGGACAGTGCCGCGACCGACGAGATGAGCAGCGGGGCGCCGAGGAGATCGGGCAGCGGCCCGGCCTCCCGGGTGGCCGGCTTCGGCAGCACCGCTCGGCCGACGAGGAGCGCCGCGATGCCGATGGGCACGTTGACGGTGAAGATCCACCTCCAGTCGGCCTCCACCAGGAGGCCGCCGGCGACGGGCCCGGCGGCCGCGGCCAGTCCGCCCACCGCAGCCCAGCTCCGGGTGGCGTGGGTGCGGCGCTCCGCCGGCACCGTCGCCAGCAGCAGGGCCAGGGATGTCGGGATCTGGGCGGCCGCCCCGGCGGCCTGCACCACCCGGGCCGCGACCAGGGTCCCCAGGTCGGGGGCCAGGGCACAGCCCAGCGACGCGAGGGCGAAGACGGCGATTCCGGTGAGGAACACCGGCCGCTGGCCCATGCGGTCACCAGCACGCCCGGCCACCACCAACAGCGCGGCGAAGGTGATCGCGTAGGCGTTGAGGACCCAGGACAGCGAACCGAGGCTCGCGCCCGTGCCGCCGCCGGAGAAGCTCGCTCCCACGGCCGGAAGCGCGACGTTGACGATCCACAGATCCAGGTTGGTCATGAAGACGGCCACCAGGACGACCGCGGTGGCCATGCGAGGGTGATTTGAAATTCCAAGCGGCGTGGGCATGCTGCAAGCCAAGCACGGGGTGGTTTGGAAATCAAACCCTGCTGGGGTGATACTGGAGCCGTGACCACGCGCATCGATCCCGAGGACATGGCCGGACGCCCCTGCTCGCTCTCCGCCGCCCTGCAGGTCGTCGGCGACCGATGGGCCCTGCCGGCGATCCGGGAGGTCATGCTCGGCAACCACCGGTTCCGGCAGATCGCCAGGAACACCGGCGCCCCCACGGACCGTCTGGCGGCGCGCCTGAAGGCGCTGGTGGAAAGCGGTGTCCTCGAACGGCGCCCGCTGCCGGACGACACACGCCACAGCGGCTACTACCTGACGGAAGCGGGGCGCGACCTGGCGGGCATCACCCGCGAACTCATCGGCTGGGGCGACCGCTGGGCCGTCACCACGCCGCCCGTCCGGCTCCTTCACCAGGACCACGAACTGGTCACTCGCGCCGTCTGCGGGACCTGCGGCGAGCCGGTCCACGCCGAGGACGTCCACCGGCAGGAAATGATCCCCGGCTGGGACCGCTCCGGTCCGGTGCAGGCCCGCTAGACGACGGCGCTCCAGGAAGCAGTGCAGATCCCACGCCGTACTTGAAGGAGATGTGATGCAGGTAGCCGTGGTCACCTTCGACGGGTTCAACGAACTCGACAGCTTCATCGCGTCCGCGTTGATCAACCGGTGCCGTAAGGACGGCTTGGAAGCCTTCATCACGACGCCGGCACCGGTGGTCACGTCGATGAACGGTGTCGAGGTCACAGGGCAGCGCCCGATGGAGTTCGTGACCGAAGCCGAGGTCGTGCTGATCGGCAGTGGCGTGCGGGCGCGAGAGGTGGTCGCCGACGACCGGCTGATCTCCCGGCTGCCGCTCGACCCTTCGCGACAGCTCGTCGGTGCGCAGTGCTCGGGCGCGCTGGTGCTCGCCCGGCTGGGGTTGCTGGACGGCATGCCGGCCTGCACCGACATGAAGAGCCGGCCCTTCGTCGAAGCCTGCGACGTGACCGTGCTGGACGCGCCGTTCCACGCCGAGGGGAACGTCGCCACGGCAGGGGGCTGCCTGGCGTCCCAGTACCTCGCCACCTGGGTGATCACCCGCATGCTCGGGGAGGACGCCGCGCGCGACGTCATCGGCTACGTGGCTCCGGTCGGCGAGAACCAGGCGACCGTCGAGCGCGCGATGCGCGCCGTCCACACGGGCGAGGCCGCACTGCGCTGAGGCCGGGCGATCAGTCTCGGCACGTGCAAGAGCCCCGGAAACGCATGGGAACTCATGGAGCCGGGGCTCCCAACGGCCCTGTGGGACGGACGGGGTCCGCTCAGTCGTCGAGGCGGTCGCGGTCGCCCATCACCACCATCGGGTGGTCGGCGGGGTCGAGGGTGCCCAGAAGGGTCTTGATGCCGGACTCCGGGACGGTCACACAGGCCGACGTGCCGTCACCGTGGTCCAGATGCAGCCAGATGCCGCCGCCCTTCTCCACACCCTCGGGCCGGCTCCAGTCGTAGGGCGGGGTGCCCCTGAGCCGGTTGTAGTTGATGGCGATGACGTGGTCGAAGTCGTGCGCGTGCGCCTCGTCGTCCGGGTCCACCACCGAGGCCGCGTACGCGTGGTCGTCGTACCAGTACGGCAGTCTGGTGCCGGGGCTGCGCAGGGTGCCTCCGGCGTCCGTGAGTGAGAAGACGCCCACGGGGCTGCGCTCGTCGTCGAGCCGGTGGTCGGTCGTCCAGCCCCGGCGGCCGTTGTGCGAGGGCCAGCTCGCGGACTGCTTCCACTCGGCGCCCAGCTTCTCGTACAGCACGGCCGTGCCCTCGGCCGAGTCCCGGTCGTCGCCGTAGACGACCACCAGTTGCCGGGTGTCGTCCGGGATCTGCCGGCCCATCCGCTCCCCGACACCGGGGACGCCACCGACGGTCGCCGGGCGGGAGGAGCCGGACACGGTCGCCGGGCGGGAGGAGCCGGACACGGCCGGGTTGCCGTTTCCCGCCGCGCCGCCGGAGCGCGGCTTGGCGCCAGGCTCCCCGCAGGCCGTGGCCACCGCCAGCAGGACACCGCAGAGGGCCGCCGCGGATATGGCGTGCCGGGCACCACCGTGCCGCGGGTACCGGGGAAAGGACGGGGTGTCAGTGGAGTTCCGCATGATCAGAATCCTGGGACGGGACCACCGGGCCGCGCATCCCGGACCGGCATCCGGGCTAAGCGCTACCGTGGCTCCCCATGACAGTCACCGGGACGGACATCACGGCGGACCTGATCCGGGATCTGCTGCGCGAGCAGCACCCCGACCTGGCGGAACGCCCCCTGAAACTCGGCGCTCTCGGCTGGGACAACCAGGTGTGGCGGCTCGGCGACGACCTCGCCGTCCGCCTGCCCTGGGCCACCGAGTCGGCGGACGCGCTGCTGCGCAAGGAGCACGCCTGGCTGCCGCTCCTCGCCGAGGGCCTGCCCCTGCCGATCCCCGTACCGCAGCGCCTCGGTGAACCCTCCGACCGCTTCCCGAGACCCTGGCTCGTCACCACCTGGGTACCCGGCGAGCCCGCCGACCGCGCCCCCGCGACCCGCCCGGACGAAGCGGCCGACACCCTCGCCGCCTTCCTGAGCGCCTTTCACCGTCCCGCCCCCGAGCAGGCACCCCTGGGCCGGGACCGAGGGGGCCGGCTGGCCGACTTCGCCGAATCCTTCACCGGCTCGCTCGCCCGGGCCGGCGAACTGCGCCTCGTCCAGAACCCCGAGGCCGTCCGCGCCATCTGGGAGGACGCGGCCGCCGCGCCCGGCTGGACCGGCCCCCGCCTCTGGCTCCACGGCGACCTGCACCCCGCCAACATCCTCACCCTCGACGGCACCTTCTCCGGCGTCATCGACTTCGGCGACCTCTTCGCGGGCGACCCCGCCTTCGACCTCGCCTCCGCCTGGATCCTCCTCCCGGACGGCGCCGTCGACCGCTTCCACGCCGCCTACCTCCCGGCCCCGGACCCCGCCACCCTCCGCCGCGCCCGCGGCTGGGCCGTCCTCCGCGCCCTGGCGGGCCTCCACATCGGTCACGCGGGCGACGAGGGCCGCCCCGGCGGCAAACCGACCTGGGGCCCACCGGGTCGGGCGTCCCTGCGGCGGCTCACGGAGTCGGTCCGGTCCTGACGCGTGCCCACCGCCCGGCCACGAGCCTCCGCAACGTCCCGCCACCGCACCGGCCGCTCCTCCAGCGACGCCGGGTGCAGAACCCTGACGTAGGCCTCGAACCTCGGCACGACGACACCGGCCACCGTGCAGGAGCGGTCGTCCCCGAGGAATCGCTCGACGAGCCAGCGGGCGGGCGCCAGGCCGGCGGACTGCACACGCAGGCGCCCGTGGAACTGATGCGCATCGAGGGAGGGTCGTCCATTGGCGGCAGTCTGCCCCACCGGAGGCCGGCGGCGGGCTGGAGACGCACCGCGTGGCGCCGGGCGACCCCATGTGCTGAAAGGGCCGGTGCCGCGAACGGCGCCGGCCCGGAAGGCTCACACGTGCGGTCGGCGCCCGTGCTCCTGGCGCGGGAAGGTCTGGTCCGCGCCCGGCAGCGTCGGCTTCGGCAGCGTGGCCACCTCCTCCTTCGCCCTCTCGAGCTGCTCCGCCGTGTCGTCCGGCAGGCGCGGCGGGCGCGGGCGGCCGGAGCGGAAGCGGAAGGCGCTGGTGAGGTCGCCGAAGGTGGAACGGCGCCAGTCGCTGATGTTGGGCTCCTCCACTCCCGTGAAGTGCTCCAGGAACCGCAGTGCCGAGGTGTGGTCGAAAGCTTCCGTGGCGACCCATCCGCCCACGGTCCACGGCGAGATCACGATGGCCGGCACCCGGAAGCCGCCCCCGATGGGCAGCCCCTGCACGAACTCGTCCGGCGTTCCCGCGGGCGGCACCGGTGGCGGCACATGGTCGAACAGGCCGTCGTTCTCGTCGTAGTTGAGGATGAACGCGGTCTTGCGCCACACCTTCGGGTTGGACGCGATCGCCTCGATCTTCGAGGCCACGAAGTCCGCGCCGGCCGCCGGGAGATAGTCAGGGTGTTCCGACTGGTAGCTGGTCGGCATGATCCAGGAAACGGCCGGGAGCCGGTCGTTGCGGGCGTCGTCCTCGAAGGTGCCCTCGGGCTGCGGGCGCACCCCGCGCTCGTACAGCTCGGAGCCGGGCGCGGCGTTCTTGAACGCGGCGAACTGCTCCAGCATGTTGCAGCCGTAGTCGTCGTCCTGCTGGTACACCTTCCAGCTCACCCCGGCCGCCTGGAGCCGCTCGGCATAGGTGGTCCACTGGTACGGCTTGGGCGCCGAGTTCCTGATGACCGGGCCGCCCTTCGTGCCGCCGGGGTCGATCGAACCGGTCATCCACATCAGCCGGTTGGGCCAGGTCGGCCCGAACACCGAGCAGAAGTAGTTGTCGCAGATCGTGAAGGTCTCGGCCAGCGCGAACTGGAACGGGATGTCCTCGCGCGTGTAATAGCCCATCACATAGGGGCCGTTGGCGCCGTCGGCCGCGCGGTGGGCGGGCAGCCACTGGTCCATTCTGCCGTTGTTCCACGCCTGGTGCTGCACGGACCAGGCGTGGCTGGTGGAGGGGATGGCCTGGGCGCTGGAGGAGTGGGTGTCGAGGTGGAAGGGCAGCAGATAGCCCTTGGGATTCACCGCGTCGGGCTGGTAGAACACGCTGCGCCCGCTGTCCAGCTTCAGGGCATGCGGGTCGGCGAAGCCCCGGACCCCGGAGAGGGTGCCGAAGTAGTGGTCGAACGACCGGTTCTCCTGCATCAGCAGGACCACGTGCTCGATGTCACGCAGCGAACCGCCCTTCGGCGGCCCGGCGGCGACGGCCTTCTGGACGCTCGGTGGCAGCAGTGACAGAGCCGCGGCGCCACCCAGCGCGCCCGCGGCCGACCCCAGGACTCTACGGCGGGTCAACTCGGCCATGGTCGTCCCTTCTTGAGCGCGATGGGCGCTCCGGCGGAGTGCAGGTCCGCCCGGCCGGGAAGCCGGGCCGTCGATTACTCTCCGCCCTCATGGCGGGACGTGTCAGGGGAGAGCGGTGAACATGTGGACAACGGGTGGGAACGGCTTGACCGGGCCCTGACCTCAATGCCTGTGAGTCGCATGGGAGTTGCCACGTGTTCAGAGAAGGCTGCTCCGCATGCCGGGAAGGGCCCCCACCGCCGAAGTGGTGAGGGCCCCACGGTCCCGTGGTCTACAACTCCTTGATCCGGACGTCGCGGTACGAGATCACGTCCGACGTGCTGTGCACCTGGAGCCCGATGTACCCGGTCGCATAGCGCCGGCCGTCGGTGCCGGGGTCACCCTCGCGGGGCGGGTTGAAGACCTGGCCGCCGACATTGTCGAACTCGTTGATGACGACACCGTTGCGCAGGACCGTGAAGTGCTGGCCCTCCGCGCGGATCTCGTAGTCGTTCCAGGTGCCCTTGGGGGTGACCCCCGCGCCGCCCAGACCCACCCGGTCGAAGCCGTAGACCGAACCCGTCTTGTACATGTCGCCGGTCGGGCTGTCCAGGATCTGGATCTCGTGCCCGTAGTTGATGGCGACCCACTCGGGCCGGGACTCCTCCGGGTGGTTGTGGACGTCGGGGAACCGGATGAACACCCCGCCGTTGGCGTTGCCCGTGCCCGGAGCGTCGTCGCGGAAGCGGAGCTTGAGCGAGAAGTCGCCGTACTTGCGTTCCGGGAACCACAGCATGCCCATGCCCGGCACGGTCGTGCTGCTCGTGATGGCGCCGTCGCCGGTCAGGGCGAACTGCCCGCCGCCGACCTGCTCCCACTTGGACAGGGACGCCTGCGTGCCGTCGAACAGATCGCGATAACCCTCTGTCCGGCCGGGCTTGCCGATCTTCGACTGCCTGGCCGCCTTGGTGATCTTGTCGAGCTCGCGCTGGTCGATCAGGCCGTCCGCAAGGAGCTTGTCGAGCACGCGGTCGACGTGCTTCAGGAACAGCGCCTGCGACGACCAGTCCTTCTCGTCCTCGATCAGCTCGTTGATCGTGCACCGGCTGCGCGTCAGCCGGTTCGGCACTCCGGTGTCCACGGTGCCGACGATGACCGTCAGCCGCTCGTCGTACTCGGGACAGGCCGGCGCCGGGACGCCCCCGCCCTGCGCGACGGTGAAGGTGACGTTCTTGGCGGCGGAGGTGTTCCCCGCCTTGTCCGTCGCCCGGTACGCCACCGTGTGGAAGCCGAGCCGGTCCACGACCACGGGTGCCGAGTACGCCAGATACGGGCCTCCGTCGAGGGAGTACTCGACCCGGGCGACCCCGGACGCGGAGTCGGAGGCGTTGACCGTCACCCTGGCACTGGTGACGTAGGCCCCGTTCGAGTTCCGGGTGCCGCTCAGGGTCGCCGAGGTCTCCGGCGCGGTCGTGTCCTCGGCGGGCGGGGCCACGACCGTGAAGGCCACGGACTTCTCGGTGGCCGCGTTCCCCGCCTTGTCGGTCGCCCGGTAGCGCACGGTGTGCGAGCCGGCCGCGTGCACCATCACCGGCGCGGTGTACGGCTGCCAGGCGCCGTCCGCCCCGAGCGCGTACTCGATGGTGTTGACGCCCGACCCGGTGTCCGAGGCGGTCACGGTCACCGTGGCCATGGTCAGGTAGTTGCCGTCGGCGTCCTTCTCGCCGCTCACCGTCGCGGAGGTCTCCGGCGCGGTCGTGTCGTCCGTCGGCGGGGCGACCACGCTGAAGGTCACGGACTTCTCGGCGGCCACGTTGCCCGCCTGGTCGGTGGCGCGGTAGCGCACGGTGTGCGAGCCGACCTGGTCGACGACCACCGGGGCGGTGTACGCCTGCCACGGACCGTCGGCGCCGACGGCGTACTCGACCGACTTCACGCCGGAGGCGTCGTCCGACGCGGACACCGTGACCTTGGCCGAGCCGACATAGGCGCCATCGGCGTTCTGCTGCCCCTCGACCTTCGCCGAGGCCGTCGGCGCAGTGGTGTCCTCGCCGCCGGGCTCGGTCACCGTGAGGATGCCCTGCATCTGGCCGTGGCCCGGGATGCTGCAGAAGTAGCGGTAACGGCCGGGCGTCAGTGTGACGTCGACGGTGTGCTTGCCGCCGCTGTCGTCACCGGGATTGGCCAGGATGTTCACCGGCACGTCGTGGTTGTACTCGGGGTCCGAGACGTCGAACGTCAGGGTGTGCGGCATGCCGATGTCGTTGCCGGTCGCGGCGCTGTTCTCGAAGACGAGGGTCGCCGCGCCGGCCACCGCCGTCGTCGGGAAGCTCGCGTACCGGTCGGTGCGGGAGCCGGCCGTCCACGTCAGGACCTGGGCCGCCGCGGCGCGGTCGCCGTCCCGTCCGTACGCGGCCGTCGAGGTGAGCCCGAGCATCAGCAGCAGCGCGCCCAGCAGCGCGGTGTACAGGCGCAGAGGTCGATGTCTCACTGTGCCGCCTTCCTGGCCAGATCCTTGGCGGCGGGCGTGGCCGCGCCGCCGGTGTACGTCACGCGCCACAGCGCGGACTGGGAGTCGGAGGTGAAGAAGCCGCGGCCGTAGTCGAGGACGTAGAGCGAACCGTCCGGCGCGAACTTCCAGTCCATCAGATTGCGGATGCCCCCCTGGCCGACCGGGATGATCTTCTTCAGCGACTCCGCCGTGACGGGCAGGCCGCCCTTGCCGACGGTCTTCGGGTCGGTGAGCACCGCGTGGCGCGGGTTGTCCGCGTCGTAGAAGTCACCGACGAACCACTTGCCGTCCCAGTACTCCGGCCACGCCCCGGCGCCGGCATGTGCCGCGTCATAGCGGTAGACAGGGCCGTCCATGGTGGCCTGGCCGCCGCCCTTCAGCCACGGCAGGAGGTAGGTGGCCTCCTCGTTCTTGTAGCTGGGCACGCCCGCCGCGTCGCGCGGGAAGTCGGGGGCGCCTCCTTGCGGGGAGTACCAGATGGTGTTGCCGGTGACGGGCGGCAGGTTCACCAGGCCGTCGTTGTTCGGTGACTCGTTCTTCGGGGCGTCGCAGTCGTACCAGCCCAGCGGCTTGGCCGGGTCCGGCAGGTTGCGGTCGCGGTAGGGCTGCTTGTTGCCCATGCAGAACGGCCAGCCGTGGTTGCCCGCCTTGGTGATCGCGGCGAACGTGTCGTACTTGGCCGGTCCCCAGGTGGTGCTCGGCGCGCCCGCGTCGGGGCCGACCCAGCCCGCGTAGAGGATGTCGGTCTTCTTGTCGACGGAGATCCGGGCCGGGTTCCGTACACCCATCACGTAGATCTCGCCACGGGTCTTGCCGCCGCCCTCGTCCTGCTCCTTGCCGGTGAAGAGGTTGCCCTCGGGCAGCGTGTACGTGCCGTCGGGTTCCGGGTGGATGCGCAGGATCTTGCCGTTGAGGTTGTGGGTGTTGCCCGCGGTGCGGCGGGCGTCGGCGAAGGAGAGGCCCTTGTAGTTGGGCTGCGGATTGTTGCCGGAGTAACCGTCGCTGAAACCGGAGGAGTTGTTGTCACCGGTCGCGATGTAGAGGTTGCCCTTGGAATCCCAGGCCATCCCGCCGCCCGCGTGACAGCAACTGTGGACCTGTACCGGCCACTTGAGAAGGACCTTCTCCGAGGCCAGGTCGAGCTTGTTCGTGGCGCGGTCCAGCGTGAAGCGGGAGACGCGGCGTTCGGCCACCTGCTTGTCGCGGTCGAGGCCGGAGTGCGGGGTGTAGTGCAGGTACACCCAGCCGTTGGACTCGAAGCCGGGGTCCAGCTCGATGCCGAGCAACCCCTCCTCGACCTTGACCAGTTCGTCGCCGCCGCCCTTGTTGCCGAAGACGGTGAGGGCGCCCGCGAGCGTGACCTTCTTCGTGGCGGGGTCGTAGACGTGGATCTGGCCGGTGCCCTTGCCGATGTCGGGGTTGTTCCAGTCGGTGACGACCGGCGCGTCGTTGGTGCCGCCGCCCCGGCCGATGTACAGCACCCGTCCGTCGGGAGCCACGACGAGGCCGTGCGGCTCGCCGATCTGGTCCTGTTGACCGGGCTGGTTCGGCTGAGTGACCCGCACCGCCGAGTAGTTGGCGTCGATCGTGGCCTTGCAGTCGGCGCGCGAGAGCCGGGTGGTCCACAGCAGGGCGCCCCGCAGATGGTCGCGGAAGTCGGTCTCCGCGAAGGACTCCACCGTGCCGCCCATGCCCGTGTAGAAGGACCGGCCGCCGGAGTAGTCCCGGCACCAGGAGACCGGGTGGTCCACCCCGTTCGCGCCGGTGCCGGGCTGGTAGCTGGTCTCCCGGACCTTGGCGACGGTGTGCACCTTGCCGGTCGGGTTGGTCGCCCAGTTGAACCACTTGTCGGGCCGCTTCCACTCCAGCGGCAGCCCCTTGGTGGCCGGATGACTCCGGTCCGGGATCTCCACGGTGGCCCGCTGTACGGCGGCGGGGCTCGCGTTCGCGGGACGGGCGCCGATCAGACCGGTGAACCAGTCGGAGTACGGCTCCGTCCGCGCCGCGTCATGGATGCCGAGAAAACCGCCGCCGGCTTTCAGATACGCTTCGAGACCCGCCTCCTGCTCGGGATCGAGCACGTCCCCGCCACCGGTGAGGAACACCACGGCGTTGAAGGTCCCCAGCCGCTTCTCGCTGGTGAAGACCGAGGCGTCGTCCGTCGCCACGGTCTTGAAACGCTGATCCGCGGGGCCGGTCAGACCGATGGACTCGATGGCCTCGATACCGGCGTCGACGGTCGGTGACTCCTCGGTGGCCGAGGCGTGGAAGACGAGCACCTTGACGTTTCTGCCGCCCGGCGGCGACGGCAGCGCCGACGCCCGCGGCTCGGGGAACGGACTGGCCGTGGCCGCGGTGCCGCCGCTCAGCAGGGATGCCGCAAGGGCTCCGGCCGCCAGGGCCGCAGCCGCTGCCCGCCGGGATCTCGACCGGTGATGTGGTGCGCTCTGCATGGGTCACCCACCCTCCGTGGTCTCAGCAACAGCGCCAGAAGCTAGACGCCTTTCGCCGACCCGCCAATAGCTATGGACGGAATCTCACCAACTTTGTCCTGGGTGTGGATAAACGGGTTGCGCGCCTCTACCG